>NZ_JBEYIX010000008.1:0-175858 GCF_040636055.1 Micromonospora sp. NPDC006766
CCGGCGTCGTCCATGAGACGGTTGAACCGACGGAGCAGAACAGCGTCCCGGTCGGTGCCGGTGAAGGGGCCGGCTTCGTCGTACCGGGGATCCTGGGCCGTGCCGGCGGGTTGCGGGAAAGGGCGGTCTCCCGCGCGCTGGCGGGACGTTGATCGACTCCGTGTGCGGTATGTGGTGGTATTCGGGCTGTCGGAGACCGCCGCTCGCGGAACATGGAGTGGATCATGCGGGCCCGGCTACATGAAGAGTGTCTGCAACCCGAGCCCGGTGACCGCGACGGTGAGCGACAGCAGACCGCCGAGGAGCAGCGGCCGGATCCCCGACCGACGTAGGTCGCCGGTGGAGATGCCCAGACCGATGCCCGCCATCGCCACCGCGAGCGCCACAGTGGCGGCGAGGCCGAGCCCGTCCCGGGCCCGGTCGGGTACCAGCCCCAGAGTGTTCACGGCCGCCGCAAGCAGGAACAGCGGGATGAACGTCGGAACCAGCCGGCTGACCCGCAGCCGGCCGGCCACCCGCTCCTTCCCGGACGGCCCGGCGGCGGGCCGGACCGGCACCCCGCAGCCCCCGGTGTCACCGGCCGGGGCGCGGTGTCGGGCGAGGGCGACCGCCAGCACCAGCGGAATGATCATCAAGGCGCGGACCAGCTTGACCGCGACCGCCTCGTCGCCGGCTGCCCGGCTGTACGCGTACCCGGCGGCGACCACGCTGGACGTGTCGTTGATCGCGGTGCCGGCCCACAGCCCGAAGGACGCCGCGTCCAGCCCGAGCAGGTGCCCGACGGCCGGAAAGATCAGGACCGCGAGCAGGTTGAAGACGAAGATGGTGGACATCGCGTACCCGATGGCCGCCTCGCCGGCCGCGATCACCGGGGCGATCGCTCCGATCGCCGACGCGCCGCAGATCCCGGTGCCGGAGCCGATCAGCAGCCGCAGATCGGCGGGGACGCCCAAAGCCCGACCGGCGAGCGCGGCGACGGCGAAGCAGGCGGCCAGGGTGCCCAGCATCACCGGCAGCGAGCTCACCCCGATACGGACCACGGCGGCGAGGGACAACCCGAGACCGAAGATGACGATGGCCGCCTGGAGTACGTAACGGCCGGCGAAACGAGCACCCGGGTCGATCGCCCAGCGACGGCGACGGGCGAGCGGGCCGGCCAGCATGCCGCCGACGATCGCCAGCACGGGCGCCCCGACCACCGGTACGACGTGCCCGCCCGCAGTGGCCGCGGACGGGGGCCGGGGCGACCATCCGATCGGGTCACCGGCGTAGAATCCGCGGCCAGCGTCGCGGTGCACCCGGCTCGAAGACCGCCGAGGGCACGAAGGCACGGGACAGCATGTGCACCCAACCCACTCACCGGCCGGGCGGCTGACCGCCCTCGGCACCCAGTTGATCGAGATCCACGACTGGCTCCGCGAGGAGCTGGACGGGCTCGCCGTGCTGCTCACGGCCGGGGATCTGCTCGGCCTCGACGTACCGGATGAGGAGACGAATTGATCACGGGAACGATCAACGCGGCGGCGGCCGGCACCTGGCAGCTCGGCGACCGCACCGTCAACCGGATCGGTTTCGGCGCGATGCGGCTGACCGCCAACGCCGACGGCGGCCCGAGCGACCGGGATCGGGCGATCGGCGTGCTGCGCCGGGCGGTCGAGCTGGGCGTCAACCACATCGACACCGCCGCGTTCTACTTCTCGCCGCTGCGCTCGGCCAACGAGCTGATCAACCGGGCGCTGTCGCCGTACCCGGAGGAGCTGGTCATCGTCACGAAGGTCGGGCCGGGTAAGGATCCGTCCGGCGCGTGGCTGCCGATGGCCCGGCCGGACCAGCTGCGCGGCCAGGTCGAGGAGAACCTGCGCCAGCTCGGCCGGGACCACCTCGACGTGGTCAACCTCCGGATGTACGGCCCGGAGCCCCTGGCCGAGCACTTCGGCGCACTCGCCGAGCTGCGCGACGCCGGGCTGATCCGGCACCTGGGCGTCTCCGCCGTGACCGCCGAGCGGGTCGCCGAGGCGCGCACCATCGCCCCGGTGGTCTGCGTACAAAACTCGTACGGCCTCGGCTACCGGCAGCGCAACGACGCGGTGATCCGCGACTGCGCCGCGCACGGCACCGCGTTCGTGCCGTTCTTCTCGCTGGCCACCAGCGGGCGGGAGGCCGGCTCGACCGGCGTCGAACACGACGAGGTACGCGCGATCGCCCGCGAGCACGGCGTGACCCCGGCCCAGGTGCGCCTGGCCTGGACGCTGCACCAGGGCCCGAACGTGCTGGCCATCCCCGGCACCGGCAACCCCGACCACCTCACCCAGAACGTCGCCGCCGCTGCCCTCCGCCTCACCGAATCCGACCTCACCCGCCTCGCCGCCGTGCACCGCCCGGAAGGAGGGGCCCCCTCTTAACGCCTGGCGTTGTACAGGGGCCCCTTGTTAACGGCCCGGCGACGGATTCGCCCGTTGGCAGAATCGGGTGGGGCAGGGTGGCCGCCATGGGCGGGGCGCACCATGCTGGGGCGATGGCGATCTTCTCCGTGCAGGCCCGGCCCACCGATGCGGCGAGCTGGCTCGACCTGGCCCGCCAGGTCGAGGCGGCCGGCTTCGACGCGCTGCTGGCCGCCGACCACCCCGGTCACGGCGCGTCGCCGTTCGTGGCCCTCGCGGCTGCCGCGGCGGTGACGTCGACGCTGGAGCTCGGCTCGTACGTCTCCAACGCCGGTGTCCGCGAGCCGATCCTGCTCGCCACCGACGTGGCCACTCTCGACGTGGTCTCCGGCGGCCGGGCCCGGCTCGGCCTCGGCGCCGGCCACACCCCGGCCGAGTGGCGGGCCGTCGGCCGCGAACGCCCCGACGTCGCCGGCCGGGTCCGCCGCTGCATCGCCGTCGCCGAGGCCCTGCGCGATCTGCTGGCCGGCAAGGAGGTCACCGTGGACACCCCGGAGCTGGCCGCCCACGCCGCCCAACTCGCCGGGTTCCGGCCCGTGCAGGACCGGGTCCCGCTCACCATGGGTACGGGAAACTCGACTCTGCTGCGCTGGGCCGGCGCGCACGCCGACGTGGTGGGCCTGATCGGCTTCGGGCGTACCCTGCCCGACGGCCACCGGCACGAGGCCCGGTGGCGGGCCGACCAGATCGAGGCGCAACTCGACCACGTGGCCGCCGGGGCGGCCGGCCGCGACGCGCCGCCCGCCCTGGAGGCGCTGGTCCAGCAGGTCACCGTCACCGACGACGCCGAGGCCGCCGCCGCGGAGTTCGCCGAGCACGCCGGCCTCACCACCGCCGAGCTGCTCGCCACCCCGTTCGTCCTCATCGGCACCGAGGACGAGATCGTCGCGGCGGTCGCGCAGCATCAGCGCCGCTGGGGTATCACCCGCTTCGTGGTACGCGCTGACGCCGTCGACTCGATCGGCGCCTTGCTGCCCCGGCTGTCGGCCGCCGGGTAAACCCGAACGTCAGTCACCTGCAACGCATGGTGAACGTGGCCTTGACGCCGCACACGGGGCCGGTTCAACCTCAGAGGTAATCGCTGGGGGTGACGCACCGTGCACCTGGACATCGCCGACCGCACGGACCTCGATCACACGGAGGCCCTGGTCACATGGCTGCGGCGACCACATGTCGACCGGGTCACCGTCACCCTGGCCGCGCTGGACGCAACGGAGCGTGAGCGGTCAGCCTTCGCGGTCCGCCGCCTGTTCAACGACTGCGGCTGCACGTGGTCGGCGCTGGCTCTCCTCGGCGCCGGCGGCGTCGCCCTGGCCGCCGGGCGATCGGTCGTCGGCGTCGCGCTCGCTGCGCTCGTGGGGGCCGTCGCCGGCAAGCTGCTCGGCCTGGCCTGGAGCCGGCACCGCCTGCTGGCCCGGCTGCACGCGCTGCGTCTCGTCCCACCCGGCGAAGGAGGGGATCTCCCATGGCACTCGTCTGCACCGAAATCACCGAATGGATCGAGGAGCAGGTCTCCAAGCCTGTCGAGGAGTGGGAGGAACGGCAGGAGAAAAAGTGCAAGAACTACCCCTGGTACGACCCCCGGGGCTGGGTCTGCTGGTTCGTGACCTATGTCGTGAAGGTCATCCGCTGGGTCGTCGTCACGGTCGGCAAGTGGGTCACGCGGACGGTCTGCAAACTCGTCGGCGTCGTCGTCGAGGCGCTGGCGGACCTCGTCGGCGGGCTCTGGGACGTCATCGTCGGGATCTTCACCCTCGACTGGCGGCGGATCGTCGACGGCCTGCTCCGGGCGGTGATCGGCCTGGGGCTGGGCCTCATCCGGGTGGCGCGCATCGTCTTCCTCGGCGACACCATCAAGTTCATCATCGAGGAAATCAACAAGGCACGGCTGCGGGAGTACGTGCGCGGCCTGTTGGGGGCGAAGTACGGCGCGGACCCGGACGCGCTCGCGCAGATCACGGCGGCGCTGCACCTCGACCACGGCGCCTTCGGGCTGCGTCTGGCCGCCACCGCGTACCGGACCTTCCTCGACTCCGAGGTGCGGTCGACGCCGGACGCCACCGCCCCCGACCTGGTGCTCCTGCATGAGCAGGGCGCGATCAACCTGCGGGAGCTGTGCGGGTTCGCGTTCCCGCGCTTCTGGAACCGCCCGCGCTACAAGACCCTGAAGAAGGGGGTGGTCGTGGGCGGCGGTGGCGGCGGCGAGTTCGACAACCCGATCTCCGAGGACGAGCTGAACACGTACCTTTCCTCCCGGGGCGCGGACGGGCCCACGTTCATCGTGCTGCCGATGCGCGACGGCGCCCTGGACACCAAAATCGCCACGGCCAGTGAGAAGGGCCGCGAGCTGGCGCTGATGTTGAGCTTCGCCACGGACCGGGTGCCGGTCACCGCCGGGCCGCACATCGTCCAGATCGGGTACGACCAGGGTGCGGCGCAGGCGCACGCGGCGCTCACCCAGTTCCTGGACACGATCATCGGCCGGCACCGCAAGAGCACCGACGTGGCCGGGGCGATCGCGGATCTGTGTCATCCGGTGATCGTCGGCATCTTCCGCTACACCGACAGCCTGCGGGGGCTGACGAACAACCTGCAGCGCAGCGCCTGCGGGCTGAGCGGCAAGGACAACTCCGGCCTGACGTTCATCGACAACACCCCAGACCAAATCTGGCGGTACGTGCCGATCCACGAGTTGGGCCACTACTTCGGGCTGTGCCACACCGACGGGGCGGACCGGATCATGTTCTCGCCCCGGGAGAGCACCTGGTGGGCCAAGTGGTACCTGATCCCGCGCACGCTGTGGAACGTCTACGCCCAGGGCGAACCATCGTTCACGTACGACGAGGCGAAGGCCGCGTGGGACTACATCGTGGCGAACTTCGGCGCCCAGTGCCTGGGCGCCCGCCCGGTGGTCATCGAGAAAACGGCACCCCAGCCGCGCCGAGGCACCTCACCGATGGGCACCCCGCGGTAAACACCGGCGGCTGGGTGGACGCTCAGGCTGGTGCTCGTGCGGCACCTCGGCCACGCGGGCCTTTTCGCGAGGCGATCGACGGCCAGACCGGCGAGTGACCCATCCCGTACAACGACGCCGGCTTCGTGGCCGAAGATATGAGTATGCGGATCCTCATGGCCGGCGTGTCCGGCTTCCTCGGCACCCGACTGGTCGACCGGTTCACCGGGGACGGGCACCGGGTCACCCGCCTGGTCCGCCACGCGCCGCGTACCCCGGACGAGCGGCAGTGGAACCCGTCGGCCGCGCAGCTCGACCCGGCGGTGGTCGCGGACGCCGACGCGGTGGTCAACCTGGCCGGCGCCGGGGTGGGTGACCGGCGCTGGAACGAGGACTACAAACGTCTGATCCGGTCCAGCCGGATGGACACCACCACGACCCTGGCGATCACCATCGCCGGGCTGCCCGCCGCCGACCGGCCCGCGGTGCTGCTCAACGCCTCCGCGGTCGGCTGGTACGGCAACACCGGCGACCGGGTCGTCGACGAGGACTCCCCGGCGGGCGAGGGCTTCCTGGCCGACGTCTGCCGGGTCTGGGAGGCCGCGACCCGGCCGGCCGAGGACGCCGGCGTACGCGTGGTGCGACTGCGTACCGGGCTGCCGCTGCATCGCGACGGCGGGATGCTCAAGCCGATGCTGCTCCCGTTCCGGCTGGGCATCGCCGGGCGGCTGGGCAGTGGCCGGCAGTGGCTGCCGTGGATCTCGATGCGCGACTGGCTGGACGCGCTGGCCCTCCTGTTGGCCCGCGACGACCTCGCCGGCCCGGTCAACGTGGTCGGCCCCAACCCGGTCACCAACGCCGAGTTCACCAAGGAGCTGGCCCGCCAGCTGCACCGGCCGGCGATCATCCCGATTCCCGCGCCGGCCCTCAAGATCGCCCTCGGTGGCTTCGCCCACGAGGCGCTGACCAGCACCCGGGTGCTCCCCGGCGTACTCGGCAAGGCCGGGTTCACCTGGGCTCACCCCCAGCTCCCGTCCGCCCTGCACGCCGCCCTCACCGAGTGACCGGCGAGGGCGGCGGCGCGGTCAGCAGCCGATGATCCAGTAGTTGGGGCCGGTCTGCTTGAGGGCGGTGGTCTCGTAGGTGTTGTAGAGGCCCATCTTCTGGTTGCTGCCCAACGCGTACACGTAGCCGAGGGAGTGGTACGCCCGGCCGGCGACCACGTGCGCGTAGTTGTTGGTGGTGACGCAGACCGGCGGGGTCGTCGGCGACGGGGACGCGGTCGCCGTCGGGGTCGGGCTGGGCGAGGAGCCGCCGCCGTCGAGGCCGAAGAAGAGCGCGTCCCGGTACGTCGAGCAGATGGTGTCCAGGAAGTACGCGGTCGCGGTGCCGCACTGGTCGATGGCCGCCCCCGGGCGGACCGGCGTGCCGTGGCCCATCCCGGAGACCCGGTAGACCCGGACCTGGTCGTTGCCGTACACCTCGAGGCTGGTGCCGCCGGGCAGCGAGGCGGTGCTGGTCGGGGTCTGCGAGACACCGAGCACGTTGGTCCACTGGTCGCGGGACTCGGTGGCGTTGGCCACCGCCACCGTGTAGTCGCTGGTGCCGTGCCAGACCGCGACCCGGGGCCGGGGGCCGGCGTACCCGGGGTAGGCGTTGCGGACCAGGTCGCCCCACTGCGCCGGGGTCTTGTCCACTCCGGGGCTCATGCAGCTGTAGGCGGTGGTGGTGCTGGTGGCGCAGCGATAGGCGATGCCGGCGATGACCGAGCCGGCGGCGAAGACGTCCGGGTAGGTGGCGAGCATGACCGAGCTCATCGCGCCGCCGGCGGAGAGGCCGCTGACGTACACCCGGCTGGCGTCGGTGCCGTAGTTGGTCTTCGCGTAGTCGACCATCTGCTTGATCGACAGCGCCTCGCCCTGACCGCGCGCGGTGTCCCCGGTCTCGAACCAGTTGAAGCAGGTGCTGGAGTTGTTGGCCGACGACTGCTGCGGCACGATCAGCGCGAATTTCCACAGGTCGGCGTACTTCTGCCAGCCCGAGTTGGCGAAATAACCCGAGGCGTTCTGGGTGCAGCCGTGCAGCAGCACGACGGCCGGCGCCCTGGCCGGCAGGCCGTCCGGGCGGTACGCGTACATGGCGAGGGCGCCCGGGTTGGAGCCGAAGCCGGTGACCTGGGTGAGCGTGGCGGCCTGGGCGGGCAGTGCGGCGGTGAGCACGGCGGCGGCGGCCAGCACAACCCCGGCCGCGGCCCCGGCGAGACGGGTGAGGATGGATGAGGAGCGGCGCACGGCGGCCTCCTGACGGACGAATTGTGAGCCCGGTCACCCGGAATGTGCCGCGACGTTACGTCCGCGCCTCGCCGCCCGACATGGCTTCCATTCACACATTCACCGACGCCGAAGTGTGCCCGACGTCCGGGGGAGCGAAGGTTTCGTGTCTGACCGGCGTGTCCCGGTCTGGTTGGTAACGTCCGCTGCGTGCCGTTCTCCCCGTCCGTGGCCACCGACCCGTCGCCCGCGCCCGTCCCTCGGAACCGGCGCGCCGACCTGGCCGTGGTGCTCGCCGCGGCGGCGCTCGCGGTCTGGGTGACCAGCGGGATGTGGTGGAGCCCGAACACCCGCGCGATCACCGTGAACTCCAGCGACCAGGCGCTCTTCGAGTGGCTGCTGGCGTTCGGCGGCCACGCGGTCACCCACGGCGAGAACCCGTTCTTCACCCACCTGCTCAACGTTCCCGACGGGGTGAACCTCGCGGTCAACACCTCGATCACCGCGTACGCGGTGGCCTTCGCGCCGCTGACGTACCTGATCGGGCCGCCCGCGACGTTCCTGGTGATCCTGACCCTCAACCTCGCCGCCACCGCGGTGGCCTGGTACTGGCTGCTCAGCCGTTACCTGGTGCGCAGCCGGCTGGCCGCCGGGATGGGTGCGCTGTTCATCGGCTACTGCCCGGCGATGGTCTCGCACGCCAACGCCCACCTGAACTGGACCGCCGGCTGGCTGGTGCCGCTGCTGATCTGGGGCGTGTTCCGGCTACGCCGCCCCGGCCGGACGGTGAGCCGCGGGATCGTGCTCGGCCTGCTGGTGGCGGTCGCCTTCTCGATCGCCGCCGAGGGGCTCTTCTTCACCACCCTGGCCGTCGCCCTCTTCCTGGTGGTGTGGGCGGTGCACCCGAGCCGGTGGGCAGAGGTACGCGCCGGGCTGCCCAGCTTCGTCGGCGGGCTGGCGGTGACCGCACTGGTGGCCGGGGTGCTGCTGGCGTACCCGCTGTGGCTGCACTTCGCCGGGCCGCAGCGCTTCCACGGCACCGGCTTCGACCCGCTCATCCACTCCGAGGACATCGCCGCGTACGGGTCGTACCCGAGTCGGTCCCTCGCCGGCTGGGCCGGGCTGAACACCTCGCTGGCACCCAACCCGACCGAGGAGAATTCCTTCTTCGGCATCCCCCTGCTGCTGTTCGCCGTGGCCTGCTTCGGGCTGCTCTGGTGGCGCGCCGAGCGGACGTTCCGGGCCACCCTCCACGCGCTCGGCGTGACCGCGGTGATCTTCGCGGTGCTCTCCTGGGGGCCGAGGGCCCGGTGGAACGGCCGTCGGACCGATCAACTCCTGCCGTTCGGGATGCTGGACAACCTGCCGGTGATCAACGCGGCGCTGCCCTCCCGGCTGGCCCTCGTCGTCGCACCGGTGATCGGGCTGCTGCTGGCGTACACCGTCGACCGGCTCCGCGCCCGGCCGCCCCGGCACCGGGTCACCACGGCGGCCTGGGCGCTCGGCTTCACCGCCGCGCTGCTGCCGCTGCTGCCCATCCCGCTGCTGACCATCGCGCGGGAACCGATCCCGCAATTCATCACCAGCGGCCACTGGCGGCAGTACGTCTCCCCCGGCGGGGTGCTCACCCCGCTGCCGCTGACCGTCGACGTCACGCCCGACGGGCAGCGCTGGCAGGCGTACGCCCTGGCCCACCGGCAGGGCGAGTTCCCGATCCCGGCCGGGTTCTTCCTCGGCCCGGGCGGGCCGGAGGGCCGGGGCCGGATCGGGCCGGTGCCGCGTACCTTCGACTCGCTGATGGACCAGGCCGGGCGGACCGGGCTGCCGCCGATCGTCACCGAGGGCAGCATCCGGGAATCCCTGGCGGACCTGCACCACTGGCGGGTCGAGATCGTGATCCTGGCCGACCGGGTACACGGCGCCAAATATCACGTCGACGAGGACGCCGTACGCCGCACCGCCACCGCCCTGCTCGGCGAGCCCGAGCGGGTGGACGACGTCTGGCTGTGGCGGGTCCCGCCGGCCTGACGCGACGAGGCTCACGGCGCGCACCGGCAGGTGACGGGACTAGGCTGGGCGGGTGAGCGTGACGACTTCCGGGCTGACCGCCGTCCGTGCCGGTGTGCTCGACTACCAGGCCGCCTGGGCCGAGCAGCGCCGGCTGCACGAGGCCGTGGTGGCCGGCGAGCAGGGCGACACCGTGCTGCTGCTGGAGCACCCCAGCGTCTACACCGCCGGCAAGCGGACCGAGCCGTGGGACCGCCCGATGGACGGCACCCCGGTCATCGACGTGGACCGCGGCGGGAAGATCACCTGGCACGGGCCGGGGCAGCTCGTCGGCTACCCGATCGTCAAGCTGCCCGACCCGGTGGACGTGGTCGCGTACGTCCGGCGCACCGAGCAGCTGCTGATCGACGTCTGCGCCGAGTTCGGGCTGACCGCCGGCCGGGTCGAGGGGCGCAGCGGCGTCTGGGTGCCGGAAGACGACCGGGGGCCGGCCCGCAAGGTCGCCGCCATCGGCATCCGGGTGGCCCGGGGCGTCACCCTGCACGGCTTCTCGATCAACTGCGACTGCGACCTGACGTATTTCGATCGGATCGTGCCGTGCGGCATCCGGGACGCCGGCACCACCTCGCTCACCGCCGAGCTGGGCCGCCCGGTCACCGTCGCCGACGTGCTCACGGTGGTCGAGCGCCACCTGCCGACCCTGACCCGGGTCGAAGGCTGACGGGTGCGGATCGACCTGGTCACCCTCGTCGTCGCCGAGTACGACCCGGCGATCACGTTCTTCACCAAGGTGCTCGCGCCGGCGGCCCTGAGGTGCCGGCGGGTCACCGACTCGGCTCCTGTCCGCCGCCGGTGAGCCTGCTTCGCACCCACTGTTCGCAGAGCACGATCGCGCCGCCGATGACGGCGCCGATCACCGTCTCCACCCCCCGGTCGAAGAGGAGCAGTCCGGCCGGGCGGGGTGCCACGAGCTGCCCCATCAGCAGCGCCATCGGGGTGATGAACAGCAGCGCCAGCCCGTAATTGCGCCCCACCAGGAGCTCGGTGACGATCTGCAGCCCCGCCACGACGAGCACGGTCTCGTACGGCGACAGGTGCGGTGCCAGCAGCAGCGCGCTGGTGAGCAACCCGATCAGCGTGCCGAGGATCCGGTGCGCGGCGCGGACGAGCTGGGCCGTGACGCCCTCGGCGCTCAGCGGGGCGACCGCCGCCACCATCGCCCAGTACGGGTGGCCGATCCCCACGGCGGTCGCCGTACCGCCGGCCAGCACCACGGCGAGGGCGTAGCGCACCGGCTCCCACGTCCACACGTGCGCGAGCCGGACCGGCCGGCTCCGCTGCCGCTGCCGCTGCCGCTGCCGCTGCCGCAGGATGCTGCCCACGCTTCCGACCAGCAGCGCGAACAGGCTGCTGAGCCCGGCCACGGCTGCGGCGACCGCGACGTCCGAGAGCGGGTGCGGGGCCGAGGCGACCGCACCGAACGCGAAGATGAGGAACAGCGGCCCCGGCGGGTGCCAGTCCTGCACGGCACCGAGCACCGTGCCCAGCGCCGTGATGGCCACGGCGACCGGCACCGCGACCCACGCCCGCGCCGGGAGCGAGCCGACCAGCACCCCGAGGACGATCGACACGGTGAGCGCCGCCCCGGCGCTCACCTGCATCGCCGCCCGGGACAGGTGCACGTGGTTGCGCCCGTAGAGCGAGGTGAACGCCCCGAAGACCGCGTACACGGACCAGTCGGGGTGGCCCACCGCGAGCACCGCGAGCAGCGGGGCCAACACGCTGATCCCGGCCCGCAGGGCGACCCGGTGGGCGCCCCGCCCCGGGCGGACGTGCAGCACGGCCCTCAGCGCCGCCCGCACCTGCTCAACCATCCCGCTCCCCACTCCCGGCCGGTGGCCCGCCGACCGCCCTCGCCGCCGGTCAGCGAGGAGGGGTACCCGGAGATCAGGGCGTGATCACTCCTGGCCCGGGCTCGCTTCCCCAACCGCCCGCTCTTCCTGGCGGCCACGCTATTGAGCGGTCGCTCAACTTTCGATACTCTTCATTTTGAGCGACCGCTCAAGAACGGGGGTCGGCGATGGCGGTCATCTACGTGGAGACGCTGATCGACGCGCCGGTGGAGCGGGTCTGGCGGACGACCCAGGATCCCGGGACGCACCGCCGGTGGGATCTCCGGTTCGGCCGGATAGACCCGGTCCCGGGCAGCTCACCTGCCCGGTTCCGGTACGAAACGATCATGCTGCCGGGCGTACGGGTCGGCGGGTACGGGGTGCACGCGGGCGAACGCGGTCGTCCGGACGGCACCCGAACCTCGGCCCTGCGCTTCGGCTCCGATGATCCACGCTCACTTATCGCCGCCGGCTCGGGCTACTGGCGTTACGTGCCGGGCCCGGGCGGCGTGCGGTTCCTGACCGGCTACGCGTACACCACACGCTGGGGGCGGGTGGGGCGCCTGGTCGACCGGCCTTTCGGCCGGGCGTTCGGCTGGGCGACCGCGTGGTCGTTCGATCGGCTGCGGCTCTGGCTCGAGCGAGGCGTACCCCCGGAACGGGCCCGGGCCAACGCGGTGCGCGAGGTGGCGCTGCGGGCCCTCGGAGTGACGGCCGTCGGGATGCTCGCCGCCACGGCCGGCCCGGCCGCCGCAGCTCTCGCGGCTCTCGCGGGGTCGGCGGTCGCCCTGGCGCTGCCACCCCACCCGCACACCCCCGCCGCCCGCCGTTGCCGGCGCCGGCCACCCGACCGACTCGCCGCCCGCCCGCCTTCCCTGCTGGAGGGGCTGTGACCTCCGTTTTTCAGCGTGCCCTGGGCGCGGACTTCGACCGACTGCACCCTGCGCTGCGCCGCCGCTTCGGCGTCGACGGCGACAACGACCTGGGCTGCGTGGGTACCGGCGTGATGGACCGGATCTGGCGAGGGCCCCTCTTCACCGCGCCGTTCCTACGGCTGGGCACCCTGCGGCACGTCCTCTTCCCGGAAACCGGCGTCGACATACCGTTCACCATCGAGAACTGGGCCTACACCGACACGTACGGCCGGCCCACGCTCACGTTCGTCCGCACCTTCGATGTCGCGGCGCACCGCCGCCGGCGCTTCGACGCCACCATGGTCTGGAGCCCGCGACGCCGGGTGCTGATCGACTACCTCGGCACCCACCAACACCTCGCGGTCGAGCTGCACCTCGGCGTCGACGCCGCCGGCGGGCTGACCATCCGCAGCGGGGCTCAGCGCTTCCGTGGCGGGGTGCCCTGCCCGGGGGAGCTTTCCGGGGAGGCCAACCTGCGCGAGTGGTACGACGACCGGGCCGGGCGGTTCCGGATCGAGGTTTCGGTGACCAACCCCCGCTTCGGGCCGATATTCGGGTACTCGGGCAGTTTCACCGTCGGCTACGTCCCGTCGGGCGAGGCACCCGTGCCGGCCGCGGTACGACCGTTGCGAGAGAATCCCGGCGACTGAGACCCGAGAGGACCAGATGGCCGGCACCCGCCAGAAACTCATCGACGGCGCGCTCGCGGCAATCCGCGTCCACGGCATCGCCGGCGTCTCCGCCCGCACCGTCGCGGCGGCCGCGGGTGTCAACCAGGCACTGGTCTTCTACCACTTCGGTACGGTCGACGACCTGCTCGCCGAGGCCTGCCGCAGCGCCACCGAGGCCCGGGTGGCGGCGTACCGGGAACGCTTTGCCGAGGTCCGGTCGCTGCGTGAGCTGCTCGATCTGGGCCGGGCGTTGCACGAGCAGGAGCGGGTCCAGGGGAACGTGGCGGTGCTCGCCCAACTGCTCGCCGGAGCGCAGACCGATCCGCGGCTCGCGGAGTCCACGGCTGCGGCGCTCGGGCTCTGGACCGCCGAGATCGAGGCCGTGCTGCGGCGCCTGCTGCGCGACTCGCCGGCCGCCCCGGTCGCCGATCCGGCCGGGCTGGCTCGGGCGATCTCCGCTGCCTTTGTCGGCTTGGAGCTGTTCGAGGGGGTCGACGCGGCCGGGGCGCACGCGGCGCTGAACGCCCTGGACCGGCTGGCGGTGCTCGTCGAGGTCCTCGATGACCTCGGTCCGCTGGCCCGCCGCACCCTCCGCGCCAAACTGCGCCCCCACACCTGACAGCACCCGCAACACCCGCCCCCGGAGCTCTGTAGCCGGCAGGAGCGGACCCGAACGGCTCACGGGGTGAGGCGGTGCAGGTCGCGGGGGAAGGCAGTCACCTCCCGGACGTTGGCCGCGCCGGTGAGCCGGGCGACGAAGCGTTCCAGCCCGATGGCGAAGCCCCCGTGCGGCGGCATGCCGTGCCGGAACGCGTCGACGTAGCCGGCGTACGGCTCGACCGGCTCACCGCGTGCGGCCAGGGCGGCCAGGTAATCCTCGTACCGGTGCAGCCGTTGCCCGCCGGTGACCAGTTCCATGCCGCGGAACAGCAGGTCAAAACCGTTGGAGTACGCCGGCCGGGCCGGGTCCGGGTGGGTGTAGAAGGGCCGTTTGGCCATCGGGTACCCGGTGACGAAAAGGAAGTCGCTGCCGTGCTCGACGCGGGCCCACTCGCCCAGCGCCCGCTCGTGCGCGGGCGCGAGGTCGGGCTCGTCGGCGGGCGCCCCGGCGATCGCCAGCGCCTCGGTGAAGTGCACGGCCGGAATCTCGGCGGGCACCTCGGGCACGGTCACCCCGAGCGTGGCGAGAGCGCCGCCGGCCCGTTCGGCCACCGCCTCCAGCATCCCGGCGAGGGTGTCCCGCAGCACGGCCATCACCTCCCCGTGGTCGGCGATGAAGCCCAGCTCCACGTCGAGCGAGGTGTACTGGGCCAGGTGCCGGACCGTGTCGTGCGGCTCGGCCCGGAACACCGGCCCCACCTCGTACACCCGCTCGAAGACGCCGACCATCAGTTGCTTGTAGAACTGCGGCGACTGGGCCAGGTAGGCGGGCCGGCCGAACCAGTCCAGCGCGAAGACGTTCGCCCCGCTCTCGGTGGAGGAGGCGACCACCTTCGGGGTGTGAATCTCCATGAAGCCGCGGACGTCCAGGGCGGCCCGGAAGCCGGCCACCGACGCCGCCGAGATCCGCAGCGCGGCCGAGCGGGTCGGGTGGCGCAGCGCGGTCGGGGCGTGGTCGAGCTGGGTGGGCAGGGTGGCGGTGAGCTCCGGCCGGTACAGGTCGAACGGCGGCGGCACGGCGGGCGAGCCGAGCAGACGTACGGTCGGCTCGGTGAGCTCAACCCCGGCGGGGGCCGTGTCGTTCGCGACCACTCTGGCCGTGACCTCGACGACGGACTCCTCGGTGAGCTTCTCCATGGCGGCCCGCACGGCCGGGTCGGTGACCACCACCTGGGCCAGGCCGGCGGCGTCCCGGACGATCAGGAAGGCCACCGACTTGAGCAGGCGGCGGCGGTGCACCCAGCCGGCGATCCGCACGGGTTCGCCGACATGGTGGCTGAGCTGGGAGGACAGGATGCGCTGCATGGTGTTACCTCCTCGATCAAATCGCAACGCGATCCCCGGGAGGTGTGGGCGAGCGGGATCCTCGCGGTGCCACCACACCTTCGCCCCCGCCGGAGCGGGAGCCTCGTTCGTCGCCCGTGACGGGGGCCAGCCGGCGGGCTCTACTGGGCGCGTACGCCGTTCTTCCCGCAGCTCGGGAGGGTCTTCGCGCACCGGCGCCAGACCGCCTTCCAGCAACCGGCGGCTCTCTGCGCTGGCGGATCGACGCGCTACTCGGCTCCGTCGCAGCTTTGCCGGGGAGCCTAACAGCCCGTTCCGGGCGTGTGGGCGCCCTTTCTTCGCCGCTGGTGTCCGTTGTCACAGCGTCTGGGGCGTGACGGCGGTCGCCCGACGTTCATCGACCCCCACCGTCCGGCGTAGGCTCGGATTCGTGACGATCGAGCACTCCACGTCGACGACCCCGCAGGCCAGCCGCACCACCGCCGTGGCGGCACCCGAGGGGCGGCGGCTGCTGCGGATCGAGGCGCGCAACGCCGAGACGCCGATCGAACGCAAGCCACCATGGATCAAGGTCAAGGCCAAGATGGGGCCGGAGTACACCCAGCTGCGCGGGCTGGTCTCGCGCGAGGGGCTGCACACCGTCTGCCAGGAGGCCGGCTGCCCCAACATCTACGAATGCTGGGAAGACCGGGAGGCGACCTTCCTCATCGGCGGTGACCAGTGCACCCGGCGCTGTGACTTCTGCCAGATCGACACCGGCAAGCCCGCCGAGTTCGACGCCGACGAGCCGCGCCGGGTCGCCGAGTCGGTCGCCGCGATGGGCCTGCGCTACGCCACCATCACGGGCGTCGCCCGCGACGACCTGCCCGACGGCGGCGCCTGGCTCTACGCCGAGACGGTCCGGCAGATCCACTCCCTTCAGTCCGGCTGCGGCGTCGAGCTGCTGATCCCCGACTTCAACGCGGTGCCGGAGCAGCTCGCCGAGGTGTTCGGCGCCCGTCCCGAGGTGCTGGCGCACAACGTGGAGACCGTGCCGCGGATCTTCAAGCGGATCCGCCCGGCGTTCCGTTACGAGCGTTCCCTCGACGTGATCCGTCAGGCCCGCGCCGCCGGCCTGGTCACCAAGAGCAACCTGATCCTCGGCATGGGCGAGGAGCGGGCCGAGGTCTCCCAGGCGCTGCGCGACCTGCACGAGGCCGGCTGCGAGCTGATCACCATCACGCAATACCTTCGCCCCTCCCCCCGGCACCACCCGGTGACCCGCTGGGTCAAGCCGGAGGAGTTCGTCGAGTTGCGCGAGGAGGCCGAGGAGATCGGCTTCGCCGGCGTGATGAGCGGCCCGCTGGTCCGCTCGTCGTATCGGGCCGGGCGGCTCTACCGGCAGGCGCTGGAGGCCCGGGGCGGCGTCCCCGCCACCGCCTGAGTCAGCGCCACCCGCCGGCCGTGATCGGCGTCTGATCACGGCCGGCCCGACCAGCACCGTTACACCCTCCGTCAGGGCCCGTTACACCCTCGGTGAGAGCCTGTGCCGGTTGGGGTGCGTTTGCGGTGAGCCGGGCGCGGCGGCGAGCGCCGCTGCCCACGGTGCTGACCACGCTGGCCCTGCTGGCCGGGGTCGGATATCGGCTGTGGCTGCTGCGCTACGACGTGCCGCCGACCAACAGCGACGAAGCCACCATGGGGCTGGCCGCGCTGCACATCGCGCAGGGGCGGCACCTGCCGATCTGGTTCTACGGCCAGTCGTACATGGGGACGCTGGAGGCTTATCTGGCCGCCCCGTTGATCTCCGTGGCCGGGCCGTCGCTGCTCGCGCTGCGGCTGCCCACCCTCGCGCTGTACGCGCTGTTCCTCGCCCTGTCCTGGCGGCTCACCCGCCGGCTCGGCGGAGATCCCTGGTACGCCCTGGTAGTCGTCGGCTTTCTCGCGCTCGGCTCGGACCGGGTCGTGAAGAACCAGCTCATCGCCGGGGGCGGCTATCCCGAGCTGGCCCCGGCCGGGGTGGCGCTCGCCCTGCTCACGGTCGGGCTGTGCGTCGGCGGGTCCGGGGCCCGACCGCTCCGCTGGGCGGCCTGGGGGCTGATCGCCGGGCTGATGCTCTGGGTCGACCCGCTGCTGCTGCCGTACCTGTTGGGGACCGGCGCGGTGCTGGTGGCCCGGCGGCGGCGGGACCTGGCCGGGCCGGCGGGCGTGATCCTCCCGGTCGCCCTGCTGCTCGGCGCGGCGCCGATGCTGCTCGACAGCCTCCGACACGGCCACAACCCGCTCGCCGCGGTCCTGACCGCCAGCGGCGCGGACGCGGCGGCGAGCTGGGGCGACCGGGTGTACGGCGGCCTGGTGCTCGGGCCGCCGCTCGGCATGGGCTTCTGCTCACCGAGCCACTGTGCCGCCTGGCAGCTCTGGTGGTCTCTCGTGTTCCCAATCCTGCTGCTCCTCGCCGCGCTGTCCGCCTGGCGCACCCTCCGCACGCCGACGCCCGACCGCGCCCCCGCACCACCGCACCCGGCACCGCGGTCATCGGCGATCGCCCCCGCAGATCTTGGAGAGTTGCCGTTCGCACCGAACGGCAACTCTCCAAGATCTCAGCACGCCGGCGGGGACGAGCGGCGGGTGTCGGCGGCGGTGCGGTTGGCGCTGCTGGCCGGGGCGGCGGCGGTGCTGGCGGCGTACACGGTGAGCAGCGCGGCCGGGCAGACGCCGGTGGAGAGCGCCCGTTACCTGTCCTGCCTGGCGGTGGCCACGCCCGCCCTGCTCTGGCCGCTGTGGCAGGCCGCGCGGCGGGCCTTACCGCGCGGGGACCGGCGGCCGGTGACAGCGGCGCGCGGGGACCGGCGGCCGGTGACGGCGGCGCGCAGCGGTGCGACGACGGTCGGCAGCGCTCGGCCGGGCGGGGTGGCGGCGGTCGCCGTCCTCTCCGCCACGTTCGGCACGGCGGCGGTGGCGACCGGCGCCACGATCCGCACCGCGCCGGCCGTGCACGCCGAGGCCGAACGACACCGGGCGCTCGTCCACACCCTCGACGGGCTGGGCGTACGGCACGTGCACGGCGCCTACTGGACCTGCAACCGGCTCACCTTCGCCACCCGGGAGCAGGTGGTCTGCGCGGTGGTGGACGACGCGTTGCGCCCCGGTTTCGACCGCTTGCCGGCCTACCGGCACGCCGTGGCGGCCGACCCGGACGCGGCCTGGATCGCGCGGGACGGGTCGCGGTTGGCCACCCGGCTCGATCGGCGGCTCGGCCCCGGCCCGGGTGACTTCGACGTGGTCGCCGTCGCGGGCTGGCGGATCTACCTCCCCCGCACCTGAGCAGTCCGCGCTGGTCGAGCAGGCGGGCGGCGCGCAGCGGTTCGGCGTCCGGGTCCACCTCGGCCAGCGCGGCCCGGGTGAGGGTCAACGCCCGGTTGTAGTCGCCGGCCGTGGTGGCTGCGGCCAGGGTCTCCTCCAGCACCCGCAGGTGGTCCATACCCAGCCGGTCGGCGGCGTCGGGCACCAGCTCCCACAGCTCGAGGACCCGCTCCAGCAGCCGGCTCTGCTCGGCGTACGCGTACCGGTCGGCGGCGGCGCAGGCGGCCACCCGGGCGGCGATCAGGGCGCGCGGGTGGTCGTGCGCCGCGTACCAGTGGTGGGCGATCTCGGCCGGGGCGCGACCGGCGGCCACCAGGTGCGGCTGCGCCTCGATCGCGGCGGCGTACCGGGCGTGCAGCCGGGCGTGTTCGCCGGGCAGCAGCTCGTCGTGGACGGCCTCGCGGACCAGCGCGTGCCGGAACTCGTAGTCGCCGTCCGGGTCGGCCACCACCAGCTGGCCGGCCACGGCGGCGCGCAGCGCGTCCTCCAGCTCGTGCTCGGGCAGACCGGCGACCTCGGCGAGCAGTTGGTGGGCGAAGCGGGTGCCGCCGGCGGCGGCGATCCGCAGCACCCGCTGGGCCGGCTCGGGCAGCCGGTCCACCCGGGCCAGCAGCAGGTCGCGCAGGGTCTCCGGCAGGGCTACGCAGCCCACCGGGTCGCCGGCGGCGGCCAGTTCCTCGATGAAGAACGGGTTGCCCTGGGTACGGCGGTGCACGTCGTCGACGGCCCGGACGGCCAGCTCGGCGCCGAGCAGATCGGCGAGGACGGCGGCGGTGCCGTCCCGGTCCAGCCGGCCCAGCTCGATCCGGTCCACCCCGCGCGCCCGGTCCAACTCGGCGAGGAAGGGGCGCAGCGGGTGCCCGCGGTGCAGCTCGTCGGTGCGGTAGGTGCAGACCAGCAGCAGCGGCGCGGCGCGGGCGGCCCGGACCAGGAAGCTGATCAGATCACGGGTGGACCGGTCGGCCCAGTGCAGGTCCTCGATGACCAGCGCCAGCGGCCGTTCCCCGGCGATCCTCGCGAACAGGTCGGCGACCAGGTCGAACAGGTAGCCACGCGGGGTGTCCGAGACGGGCAGCCCGGCGGGCGCGGCAGCCCCGGCCGGCACCCGGGCCAGCTCTGGCAGCAGCCGGGCGAACTCAGCCTCGTACCCGGCGAAGACGGCTGGGCCGTCGCGGCGCAGCACCTCGCGCAGCGCGGCGGCGAACGGCGCGAACGGCAGGCCGGCCTGGCCGAGCTCCAGGCACTGGCCGACCAGCACTCGCGCGTCGGCGGCGGTGACCAGGGCGCCGAACTCCTCCAGCAGCCGGGTCTTACCGACGCCGGCCTCCCCGCCGACGAGGACGGCGGTCGGCTCACCGCCGCGCACCCGGCCGAGCGCCTCACGCAGCCCGGCCAGTTCCTGCTGTCGGCCGACGAGAACGGTGCTGGCGGCACGTACGGTCACGCCGTCGAGCATGCCACGCCCCGCCCCCGTGCTGTCCCGGCCCATCGACCGGTCGCCCATCGCCCGGTCGCCCGCCGGCCCGTTGCCCGCCAGCCCGTCGCCCGCCGGCCCGGCCGCCCCCCGTGTCGGCCGGGCCGCCCCCGTGTCGGCCCGGCCGGGCGCGGCCAGCGCGGCGAACGTGGTCACCGCCGGCCGTCGACGGTGCGCGCGGCGTGGTGCCGCCGGCTCAGCCAGCCGCGCGGCTGTCGGCGGGGCAGCGACCGGGCGAGCCGGTCGCGGGCCGCGTCGGCCAGGAGCTCGGAGGCGTGGCTGCGGTGGATGGTGAGCAGCAGTTCTGCGTCGTTGCCGAACATCTCGGTTTCCCCTGTCGTGCGGTGTCGTTGTTGACACTGACTTTCCGCGCGAAGGTGGCCCCGGGGCATGGGTCCGCCGCCTGATCTTCGAACGCTCCCCCTCCTTACTCGGAGGCCTCAGGCGCTCGGCGGCGACGTAAGGTACTTAGCCGCGCGGCGGAGGTCCGGCCACGGATCAACGCGGCGCGGGGCGACCACTACACTCTGCGGCATGGCAAAGCCCCAGGAGAAGGTCTCGTTCGGCCAGCGGCTGAAGCAGATCGGGATGGTGTTCCGATTCACCGCCAAGCAGGACCGGTGGTTCGCGCCGCTGGCCGCGGCCGCGGTGCTGATTCCGCTCGCGCTCACGGTGGTCGCGGTCATTCTCTGGGGTTGGATCTGGCTGCCGATCGGTATCCTGTTCGCCCTGCTCGCCGTGCTGATCGTGCTCAACCTGCGGTCCAACAAGGCGATGATGAACGCCGCCGAGGGGCAGCCCGGCGCGGCGGCGCAGATCATGGAGAGCATGCGCGGCGACTGGCGGGTCACCCCGGCCGTCAGCTCCACCACCCAGATGGACATGGTGCACCTGGTGCTCGGCCGCCCCGGCGTGATCCTGCTGGCCGAGGGAAACCCGCAGCGGGTGCGCGGCCTGCTCGGTCAGGAGAAGCGCCGGCTCGCGAAGGTGATCGGCTCCGCCCCGCTGCACGACTACGTGATCGGCCAGGGTGAGGGCGAGCTGTCCATCCGCAAGCTGCGGATGACCCTGATGCGGCTGCCCCGCGCGCTCTCTCCGAAGGACGTCAACGCGCTCGACAAGCGGCTGAAGGCGCTCACCGCCCGTCCGCAGCTGCCGAAGGGCGCGATCCCGAAGAACATGCGCCCGCCGCGGGGCGCCTTCCGCCAGAGTCGCGGCCGCTGACCCTCGTGCAAGGAGGGGCCCCTTGTTAACACCCGTCTGTTAACAAGGGGCCCCTCCTTGCTTCTCAGCGGGGAGCGGCGGCGATGACCGCGCCGGTGAGCCGGTCGTGCAGGCCGCGACGGTGCTCATCCATGATCAGAGCGGGCACGACCAGGACGAGCAGCACGCCGCGCAGCAGCGCGCGGACCGGCCCGATCCGGCCGCCGTCCGACCAGGCCAGGCAGCGGATCCGCGTGATGTACATGCCGGGGGTCTGGGCGAAAAGGCCGAGGAAGAAGGCGTACTCGACGACCAGCACCACCACCGGGGGCCAGCCGTCCCGGGCCGGGCTGGCGAAGAGGCCGGAAGCGAGCAGGCAGAGCACCCAGTCGATGACCAGCGCGCCGAACCGGCGGCCGAGGCTGGGGGGCGTGAAGGCGGGATCCGTGGCGGGCGGCACCGGCACGGTGGCGGTAGTGGTCACAGCGGTCAAGGGTAGTCACGCCCTCGCCGGAGCCGTTGGCACCGCGGCGGGCAGGGGTGCCGGTCACGGCCCGGTACGCCGGTTCAGCACCCGCCGAGGAATCGGACGAAAGACTCCATCAGCATCACGCGGCGGCACAGCGGGCGGGTTGACGGTGGCTGAGCGGGGTAGATGACGCTCCGCGAGGGACGTAACAAGGCGGAAACAGCGGAGACACGGCCGGGCAACCCCGCCGCCATACCGTCGCCAGGAGCCAGCCACCGGAGTGAGCCTGCCAGGAGGACACGTGTTCGCCAATCCCGAGGAACTCCTGCGATACCTCAAGAACGAGGACGTGAAGTTCGTCGACGTACGTTTCTGTGACCTGCCCGGCGTGATGCAGCACTTCAACCTGCCGGTCGAGTCGTTCGACGACAGCGTCTTCACCGACGGCCTCGCGTTCGACGGATCGTCGATCCGCGGCTTCCAGGCGATCCACGAGTCGGACATGCTCCTGCTCCCGGACGTCGCGACGGCCTTCGTCGACCCGTTCCGCACGCACAAGACCCTCGCGCTCAACTTCTTCATCCACGACCCGTTCACCCGGGAGGCCTACTCCCGTGACCCACGGAACGTGGCGAAGAAGGCCGAGGCGTACCTGGCGGCGAGCGGTATCGCCGACACCGCGTACTTCGGCGCGGAGGCGGAGTTCTACATCTTCGACTCCATCCGCCACGAGACGTCCGCGCACCAGTCGTTCTACTACATCGACTCGGTGGAAGGCGCCTGGAACAGCGGCCGCGAGGAGGACGGCGGCAACCGCGGTTACAAGACCCCGTACAAGGGTGGTTACTTCCCGGTGCCGCCGGTCGACCACTTCGCCGACCTGCGCGACAAGATCGTCCGCCGGCTGGTGGACCAGGGCTTCGTCGTGGAGCGCTCGCACCACGAGGTCGGCACCGCCGGCCAATCGGAGATCAACTACCGATTCTCCACCCTGCTGCACGCCGCCGACCAGATGCAGCTGTTCAAATACATCGTGAAGAACGAGGTCTGGGCCGACGGCCGGACCGCGACCTTCATGCCGAAACCGCTCTTCGGCGACAACGGCTCGGGCATGCACACCCACCAGAGCCTCTGGCTGGGCGGCGAGCCGCTGTTCTACGACGAGACCGGCTACGCCGGCCTGTCCGACATGGCCCGCTGGTACATCGGCGGCCTGCTGCACCACGCGCCGTCGCTGCTGGCCTTCACCAACCCGACGATCAACTCGTTCCGCCGTCTGGTGCCGGGCTTCGAGGCGCCGGTCAACCTGGTCTACTCGCAGCGCAACCGCTCCGCCTGCACCCGCATCCCGGTCACCGGCAGCAACGCCAAGGCCAAGCGGGTCGAGTTCCGGGTTCCGGACCCGTCCAGCAACCCGTATCTCGCCTTCTCCGCGATGCTGATGGCCGGCCTGGACGGCGTCAAGAACAAGATCGAACCGCCGGCGCCGATCGACAAGGACCTGTACGATCTGCCGCCGGAGGAGTGGGGCGACGTCAAACAGGTCCCGGGCTCGCTGCCGGAGGTGCTCGACGCGCTCGAGGCCGACCACGACTACCTGCTCGACGGCGGCGTCTTCACGCCGGACCTGATCTCCACCTGGGTGGAGTGGAAGCGGACCAACGAGGTCGACCCGGTGCGCCTGCGCCCGACCCCGCACGAGTTCGCCATGTACTTCGACTGCTGAGTCTCGAACGGTCGGGCCGGGCTCCGCGACAGCGGGGCCCGGCCCGACCGTTCACGTACGCAGCCTCAGCGGGCACGTCGCGCCCGGGCCGCCCGCAGCGCCCCGATCAGCACCGCCACGACCAGCGCGGTCATCAGGATCGCCCCCGGCGCCTTGGTGAACCGGGCCAGGTTGGCGCCGTCGGGCAGGGTGAGGCAGGAGGCCACCGCGCAGGGCGCCACGAACCAGACCGTCCGGGCCACCGACACCGTCGCCACCGCGAGCATCGCCAGGGGCCAGGTCGCGTACCAGGGGTGGAAGACCGGGGCGAGCAGCACGGTGGCGGCCAGTGCCAGGCCCGCCCCGGTCAGCGTCACCCGAGGCCGGGCCACGGCCAGTCGGGCCACCCGCTGGCGTACGTCATCCAGCCGGCGCAGCGCCGTCCAGGCCCGCCACCAGAGCGCCACCAACAGCACCGCCAGCACCGCCAGCGCGACCACCCGGACCACCGGTACGGCCTGCGGCTCCCGGCCGAACAGGCGGCCGACGTAGTTGATCACGAAACCGACCGCGGTCGGCGGCGAGGTCCACTGCTGCGTCTCGCCGCTGTGCGACAGGGCACCCACCCAGCCCAGGCCCAGCCCGGTCGCCAGCGAGCCGACCACCAGCGCCGCCACCACTCCCCCGGCCAGCCAGCCGGCGTCCCGAAGCAGGGCCCGCACGGTGTAGCGGCCCAGCACCGCGGCGAGCGCGGCGAAGGGGAGCACCACCACCG
The DNA here is from genome assembly GCF_040636055.1 of Micromonospora sp. NPDC006766. Classification (NCBI taxonomy): domain Bacteria; kingdom Bacillati; phylum Actinomycetota; class Actinomycetes; order Micromonosporales; family Micromonosporaceae; genus Micromonospora; species Micromonospora sp. NPDC006766. Next base: position 24,061 of record NZ_JBEYIX010000008.1, read on the forward strand.
CGAACGCCTTCACCGCCACCGCCAGCCCCAGCAGCACCCCGGCCACCAGCAGCGCCCGCGGTTTGCCGGGCCGGCGCACCAGCACCAGCAGGCCGAGCAGAAGCAGGCCGAGCCCGACCGCGTCGTTGTGCGCGCCGGCCACCAGATGCACCCCGACGAGCGGGCAGGCCAGCGCCAGCCAGGCCGCCCGCCGGGTCGGCACTCCGACCGCAGCGGCCAGCCCGGGCACGCAGAGCGCAGCCAGCAGCACCCCGCCCAGCGCGACCACCCGCAGCAGCACGATCGTCCCGGTCAGGCCGCCCCCGATCGCCACCGCCAGACCCGCCAGCAGGACGAAGAACGGCCCGTACGGTGCCGCGGTGTCCCGCCAGATCGGCGACACCGTGTCGGTCCACGGGCAGCCGGCGGCGGCCACCCCGACCTGGTACGGATCGACGCCGTGCGTCCAGGACCAGCCCTGGCAGGCGTACGAGTAGATGTCCCGGCTGTTCATCGGCGGCGCGGCCAGCAGCGGCAGCAGCCAGAGCCCGGCGGTCAGGTACGCCCACCGGGTCGACGGCGCGCCCCAGCGCAGCGACCACCAGGCGCCCACGAGCAGGACCGTGCCGGCGAGCCAGCAGCCGAGCACCGCCGGCCCGTGCGGGGCCCGCCAGATGTCGACGAGACTGCTGTTGGCGGACGCGCCGGGCAGCGCCCCGCCCAGCCAGCCGGCGACGGCCAGCAGCACGGCCCCGCTGAGGCCGCCATAGCGAACGACGGTGGGAGCGACGGGCCGAACCGGCCCGTCGCTCCCACTCACCGGATTTTCTCCTCAGTCGACGGGGGCTGGCTGACGGTCGGCCCGAACCGACCGTGGTTGGTCGGCCCGAACCGACCGTACCAACCAAACCGCCACCACCATCACCAACAGGGTCATCAACGGCGCGCCGGGCATCTTGCTGTATCGGGGCAAACCGGTGCCATCCGGAAGGACCATGAAAAAAGTGACCAGCGCGACCAGCGCGAACCAGCCGGTCCGCCGAGAGGTCGCGGCGAGCACGACCAGCGGCCAGGTCCAGTACCAGGGGTGGAACAGCGGGGAGAGCGCGACCGTCGCGGCCAGCGCCAGGCCGGCATGCCAGAACGGGTCCCGGTGGCGGGCCCGCCACCAGAGCCAGACCAGCAGCACCGCGAGCACCAGCATCGCGAGCGCCCGGGTCGCCGGCAGCGCGTCCACGTGCGCGCCGAAGATCACCGCGAGGTAGCCGATGGTCTGCCCGACCGCGGTCGGCGGCGAACTCCAGGCGACCACCAGCCCGCCCTGCTCCAGCCCGCTGATGAAACCGAGGCCCAGACCCGCGGCCACGGTCGCCCCGATCAGCGCGGCGAGCGACCCGCCGACCACCCACCCGCCGTCGCGGACCAGCGCCCGGATCCGGTACGGCCCGACGATTGCGGCCAGCGCCGCGAAGGGCACCACGACCAGCGCGGTGACCTTGATCGCAGCGGCCAGCCCGAGCAGCAGCCCGCCACCGAGCAGCGGCAGTGTGCGGCCCGGCCGGGCGGCCACCACCGCCAGCCCGGCGGCGAGCAGGCCCACCATGATCGCGTCGTTGTGCGCGCCGCCGATCAGGTGCACAGGCACCAGCGGGCAGGCCAGCGCCAGCCAGAGCGCCCGCTGCGGCGGCACCCCGCACCGGCGGGCCAGCACCGGCAGGGAGACCGCGGTCAGCGCCACCCCGGCCACCGCGAGCGCCCGGAACAGCACGACGCTGGCGAACAGCGACCCCGCGGCGGTCACGATCGACCCGCTGATCATCACGAAGAGCGGACCGTACGGTGCCGGGGTGTCCCGCCAGATGTAGGAGATGGTGTCCAGCCACGGGCAGGGCAGGGCGGACACACCCTGTTCGTACGGGTTGATCCCGGCGGCGTAGCTGGCGCCCTGGCAGGAGTACGCGTACGCGTCGCGGCTGCCCAGCGGCGGCGCGATCAGCATCGGCAGCAGCCAGAGCGCGATCGTGACCAGCACCCAGCGGGTCGACGGCAACCGGTCGCGCAGCGACCACCAGGCCCAGGCCAGCAACGCGGTGCCGACCAGCCAGGTAGCGATGATCAACGGCCCATTCGGGCCCTGCCAGATGCTGAGCGGAGTGGGGCGCAGGTTCCCGTGCGGCAGCGCGCCGCCGAGGAAGGCGGCCACGGTGAGTAGCACCGAACCCGCCAGGCCGATCCAACGTGAGAGTGGGTGAGGCACGCCAGACATGCTGCCAGTACGGTGGTTCGCGTTCAGGAGGTGGGGCATGCGGGACAAACAGGCGGTGGCGGTGTGCGCTGCGTCCGCATTCGTCCTCGGTGTGCTTCAACTCACGCTACCCGCGACCGGTTCGGACCTGTCCGCCCAGGTGGCCCGCGCCGGCTTCTTCGCCGCCCATGGGCCGGCACCGGTCGACCTGAGCTGGTACGGCGGCGTCCATCCGTGGGGCTACAGCCTCCTCTCGCCGCCGCTGATGGCCCTGCTCGGGGTACGCCTCACCGGCGCGCTCGCGCTGCTCGCCGCGGCAACCGCGTTCGCGGCGCTGCTGGTCCGCGCCCGGGTGCCCCGGCCCCTGCTCGGCGGCCTGGTCGGCGTGCTCACCATCGCCGGCAACCTGCTCTCCGGCCGGGTGACGTACGCCCTCGGGGTCGCCTTCGGGTTGGCCGCGCTGGTGGCGCTCACCCTGCCGGCTGCCCGGCGCTCCTGGTGGCCGCGCGGCGTGCTGGCCGGTCTGGCGGCCCTGCTCGCCTCGGCGGCCAGCCCGGTGGCCGGGCTCTTCGTCGGCCTGGCCGGCGTCGCGCTGCTGCTCACCCGCCGGTACGCCGACGGCCTGCTGCTCGCCGCGCCCGCCGCCGCGCCGCTGGCGGTGACCGGGCTGCTCTTCGGCGAGGGCGGCTGGATGAACATCAGCCGCACCGACACCGTGCACGCGGTGGTGACCAGCCTGCTGGTGGCCGCGCTAGTGGGATACCGGCCGGTGCGGGTGGGTGCGCTGCTGTCGGCGGCCGGGGTGCTGGCCGCGGCGCTGCTGCACACCCCGGTCGGGCTGAACGCCACCCGCCTCGTGGTGATGTTCGCCCTGCCGGTGCTGGCCGCTACCGCGCGCCTTCCCCGGCGGGTGTCCGGCGCGGCGGCCCTGGCCGTGCTGCTGGCGGCGGTGTGCTGGTGGCAGCCGCCCGTGGTCACCGCCGACCTGCGCGGCGCGGGCGACCCCAGCGCCGATCCGGCGTACTTCGCGCCGCTCCGCGCCGAGCTGGCCCGGCGCGGGCTGACCGGCCGGGTGGAGGTGCCACCGACCCGCAACTACTGGGAGGCGGCCCACCTCGGCGAGGTCCCGCTGGCCCGGGGCTGGCTACGGCAGGCCGACATCGCCCGCAACCCGCTCTTCTTCACCACCGTCCCGGGCGCCACCGGCACCGGCGTACCGCTCACCGCGGCGAGCTACCACGCCTGGCTGGCCGACAACGCGGTGCAGTACGTCGCCGTCCCCGACGCCAAGCTGTCCTGGGTCAGTCGGCCCGAGGCCGAGCTGATCGCGGCCGGCCTGCCGTATCTCACCGAGGTCTGGTCGAACCCGCACTGGCGGCTGTACGCGGTGACCGATCCGACTCCGCTGGTGGGCGCCCCCGGCGAGCTGGTCCGGCAGGACGCCGCCTCGGTGACCTTCCGCGTCCCCGGCCCCGCCACGGTGCCGGTCCGGGTCCGTCACGACCGCTGGCTGACCGTCTCCGGCGGCGCGGCGCTCACCGCCGACGGCGAGTGGACGGCGGTGACTGTGCCCCGCGCCGGCACGTACCAGCTCGGAAGCTGACCCGGCCCGCGTGCGCAGGGGGTTCTTCAACCGCTACGAAATTGATGACGTAAACGATTCACCTCGATCGCCCTGCCCGGCAGCCGCATCGGCGATCCATCCACGTCATCAAGTTCGTAGGCGCGTAAGGGGACATGCCGGCCCAGGCCAGGGTGCGCCTCAGGCGGGAACGTCCAGCACCCGCTCCATTGCGGCGCGGGAGCGCCGGCCGGTCCGCAGGTAGTCGTCGAGGAACTCGCCCGGGTCGTCGCGGTCGAGCAGGCGCACCACCCCGGCCAGCTCCACCCCGTGCCGGGGCAGCTGATCCCCAGCCCGGCCGCGGATCAGCATCAGCGCGTTGCGGACCTGCGCCGCGAGGGTCCAGCCGGCGGCCATCGCCGCCGCGTCGTCCGGCTCGACCAGGCCGGCGTCGCGGGCGGCGGCGAGGGCGTCGAGGGTACGCGTGCCGCGCAGCTCGGGCAGCCGGTCGGCGTGCTGGAGCTGGAGCAGCTGCACCGCCCACTCGACGTCGGCGAGGCCACCCCGGCCAAGCTTGGTGTGGGTGGCCGGGTCGGCACCCCGGGGCAGCCGCTCGGTCTCCACCCGGGCCTTGATCCGACGGATCTCCACCACCTGCTCGCGGGTCAGCCCGCCGGCCGGGTACCGGACCGGGTCGATCATCGCCTCGAACTCGGCGCCCAGGTCGGCGTCCCCGCACACGAAGCGGGCCCGCAGCAGCGCCTGCGCCTCCCACACCTTCGACCAGCGGAGGTAGTACTGGGCGTACGCGGCGAGGCTGCGGACCAGCGGGCCCTGCCGCCCCTCGGGGCGCAGGTCGGCGTCGACCCCGAGCGGCGGGTCGGGGGCCGGCGCGGAGAGCAGCCGGCGCAGCTCCTCGGCGATCGCCTGGGCCGCCGACCCGGCCGCCTTCTCGTCCACGCCGGGCGGCGGGTCGTAGACGAAGAGCACGTCGGCGTCGGAAAGGTAGTTGGACTCGTAGCCGCCGAGCCGGCCCAGGCCGATCACCGCGAACCGCAGCCCGGGCGGCGCCGGCCGGGCGGCCCGGGCGGCCCGCAGCGCGGCCGCCAGGGTGGCGTCGGCGACGTCGGACAGGGCGGTGCCGACCGCGGTGACGTCGGCGAGGGCCGGGGTGGGGGCGAGCGACCCGGCCCGGCTCAGCACGTCGGCGCAGGCGAGGCGGACCAGTTCCCGGCGGCGCAGCGCGCGGACCGCCCGAATAGCCTCGACCGGGTCGCCGTGCCGGGCCGCCGCCGCGGTGAAACCCTCGCCGAGCACGCTACGGCCCCGTGGGGTCAGCTCGGCGTCCTCGGCCAGCAGCCGCAGCGCCTCCGGCTCGCGGGCCAGCAGGTCGGCGGCGTACCGGGAGGAGGACAGCACCCGGGCCAGCCGGCGGGCCACCGGGCCGGTGTCCCGCAGCAGCCGCAGATACCAGGGGGTACGGCCGAGCTTCTCCGAGACCTGCCGGTAGTTGAGCAGCCCCCGGTCCGGTTCCGGCGCGTCGGCGAACTCGCTGAGCAGCACCGGCAGCAGGGTGCGCTGGATCGCGGCGGTCCGGCTCACCCCGCCGGTGAGGGCCTGGAGGTGGCGCAGCGCGCCGGCCGGGTCGGCGAAGCCGAGGATCTCCAGCCGGTGCCGGGCCGCCTCCGGGGTGAGCCGCAGCCCCTCGGCGGGCACCCGGGCCACCGACTCCAGCAGCGGCCGGTAGAGCAGCTTCGCGTGCAGTCGGCGTACCTCGGTGGCGTGGGCGATCCACTCGGCGCGGAACTCCTCGACGGCGCTGCGGCCCGGGGTGGCCTGGTAGCCGAGCGCGGCGGCCAGCCAGCGCAGCGCGGCCGGCTCGGCCGGCACGGTGTGGGTGCGGCGCAGGCCCTGGAGCTGAAGCCGGTGCTCGACGCCGCGCAGGAAGCGGTAGCCGGCCAGCAGCGCCTCCCCGTCGGCCCGACCGACGTAGCCGCCGGCGACCAGGGCGCGCAGCGCGGGGATGGTGCCCGACGCCCGCAGCGACTCGTCGCCCCGGCCGTGCACCAGCTGGAGCAGCTGGACCGCGAATTCGATGTCGCGCAGCCCGCCCGGGCCGCGCTTGATCTCGCGTTCCAGCTCCTTCGGCGGGATGTTGTCGATGATCTTCCGGCGCATCGCCCGGACGTCCTCGACCGCCTCCGGCCGCTCCGCGGCGGTCCACACCAGCGGCGCGAGCGCGCCGATCCACTCCCGGGCGAGATCCAGGTCACCGGCCGCCGGCCGGGCCTTCAGCAGCGCCTGGAACTCCCAGGTGCGGGCCCAGCGGCGGTAGTAGGCCAGGTGGCTGGCGAGGCTGCGCACCAGCGGCCCGCGGCTGCCCTCCGGCCGCAGCGCCGCGTCGACCGGCCAGGCGACCAGCCCGCAGATGTGGATCAGCCGGGTGGCGACCAGCGTCGCGGCGGGCAGATCGTCGTCGGCGGCGGCGACGAAGATGACGTCCACGTCGGAGACGTAGTTCAGCTCCTCCCCGCCGCACTTGCCCATCGCCACCACGGCCAGCCGGGGCCGGGGGGTGCCTTGCGGCAGCTCGTCCACGGCGAGCTCGTACGCGGCGGCGAGGGTGACGTCGGCGAGCCCGGAGAGCGCGGCCATGGTCTGCTCCAGCCCGCGCCCGCCGGTCAGGTCCGCCGCCGCGATCCGCAACAGCGCCAGCCGGTACGCCTGGCGCAGCACCGGGACCGGGTCGGTGGCGGGGGTCAGCCGGGCGGCGGCGGCCAGGTCCAGCCGGCCGTCGGCGTCGGGCGCGAGCCCGTCCGGCCCGGTGGCCAGCACCGTCCACTGGCCCGGATTGGCGACCAGGTGGTCGCCGAGCGCGGCGGAGGCGCCGAGCACGGCGACCAGACGTCGGCGCAGCCCCGGGTCGGCGGCCAGCGCGGCGAGCACCGACGGACGGTCCGCGGTGCGGCGTTCCGCCTCGACGAGGCGGTGCAGCTGACGCAGCGCCAGGTCCGGGTCGGCGGCCCGGGAGAGGGCGACCAGCAGCTCGGCGGCCCGTTCGTCGGTCGGTTCCTGGAGGTCCGGCCGCCACAGGCCGAGCCCGTCCGGGCCGAGCAGGTCGGCGGCCCGCGCCCGGCCGTCGCCCTCGGCGAAGCCGTACCGGGCGAGGCGTCCCCTGCTCGGCCGGGTCATCTCAGTGGCCGAGCAACGGCAGGCTGCGGCGGGGTGCGTCGTCGTCCAGCTCACCGAGGGCGAGGGCGGCGAACCGGACCGCGAACGGCTGCCACACCTCCTCGACGTCGACCATCACCCGGTCGCAGGCGGCCACCACCAGCTCCGGGTCGTAGCCCAGCTCGGCCAGGAGCGTCGAGTCGCGGGCCCAGTCGGCGATCATCGCGGTGTCGCACTCGATGTGGAACTGCAGCCCCCAGGCCCGGTCACCGAGGCGGAACGCCTGATGCGGGTAGCGGGTGGAGGCGGCGAGCAGGGTGGCCCCGTGCGGCAGCTCGGTGATTTCGTCGGTGTGCCACTGGAACACGTCCGGCATCAACGGCACGTACCGGAAGAGCGGGTCGGTGTCGGCGGCGTCCCGCTTGCCCACGACTGTGGGCCCGACCTCCGGCCCGGACGGGCTCCGCTCGACCTGCCCGGCGTGGGCGGTGGCCAGCAGTTGCGCCCCGAGGCAGACCCCGAGGGTGGGGATCCGCTGCCGGACCGCCTTGCGCAGCAGCCCCTCCAGGGCGGGGAACCAGGGCGCGCCGGGGCTGCCGTCGGGCAGCGGGTACGCCTGCTGCTCGCCGCCGAGCACCACCAGCGCGGCGTACCCGTCGAGGTCGGCGGGGAGCGCGTCGCCGGCGTGCGGGCGCAGCACCCGCAGCTCGACACCCCCCTCGGTGAGCCACTCCCCCAGTCGGCGGAGGTCGTCGGTCGGGTCGTTCTCGATCACCAGCGCGGTCGCCACGACGTCGAGGCTATCGGGTGTGCCGGTGGACGTCGGGAAGGGCTCACTAAGCTCCCGCTGTGGCCACCGACGACTCCCTGCGCCCACCGGTCCTGCGTCCCGGCGACCCGGTGATGCTGGTGTCCCCCTCTGGTCCGACCCGGCCGGAACGGGTGGCCCGCGGCATCGAGCTGCTGACCGGCTGGGGGTTGCGCCCGGTGCTGGCGCCGAACGCGTACGCCCGGCGGGGCTACCTGGCCGGCGACGACGAGCTGCGGGCCGCCGACCTGAACGCCGCCCTCGCCGACCCGGCGGTACGCGGGGTGATCTGCACCCGGGGCGGCTACGGCGCGCAGCGGGTGGTGGACCTGCTCGACATGGATGCGGTACGCCGGGACCCGAAGGTGGTGGCCGGCTTCTCCGACATCACCGCGTTGCAGTTCGCGCTCTGGCGGGGCGCCCGGCTGGCCGGCGTGCACGGCCCGGGGGCGGCGTGGCTGGACGATCGCACCCCGCCCCGCTCGGCGGAGTCGCTGCACGCCGCGCTGATGACCACCGAACCGGTGACGGTCGCCGCCGTCGAGGCGGAGGAGACGTACCCGGTCCGGGTGCCCGGTCGGGCCGAGGGCCGGCTGCTCGGCGGCAACCTCTGCCTGATCACCGCCTCGATCGGTACCCCGGACATGCCGGACCTGACCGGGGCGGTGCTGTTGATCGAGGAGGTGCAGGAGCCGCCGTACAAGGTCGACCGGATGCTCACCCAGCTGCGCCGCTGCGGCGCCCTCGCCGGGGTCGCCGGCGTTGCGGTGGGCCAGTTCACCGAGTGCGCGGACGGCTGGGACACCACGGTCGCGGACGTGCTGACCGAGCGCCTGAGCGACCTCGGCGTGCCGGTCCTCGGCGGCCTGCCGATCGGCCACGGCGTCGGCCAGCTCACCGTTCCCGTGGGCACCCCCGCCGTCCTCGACGCGGACGCCGGCACCTTGACGGTCTCCCCCGCCGTGCGCTGAGAGTGGCCTACCTCACCGAAAAACCGCATCTCTGGGCAAAAACCCCGCCACGTTTACTGGGGTTGGGCCGGGTTTTCAGCGGGCTGACAGGATCGGGACGGGTTTTCTTCAGGAACTACAGTCACTGTCGGTCACGTCATCGCACCACCACCGATCAGACGGAGGACTGATGTCCCGCATCTCTAAGAAGCACATGCTGGCCGGCCTCGCCGCCGCCGGAGTGCTCAGCGTGGGGATCGCCGCACCCGCGGTGGCGTTCGCGGACAACAAGCCCGCTTCGACGCCGAGCGCGGCCGGCACCCAGGGCGCCGAGCACCAGCGGCCCGACCGACAGGCGAAGTTCGCCGAGGAGCTCGCCAAGGAGCTGGGCGTCTCGACCGAGAAGGTGACCGACGCCCTGAACAAGGTCCGCGCCGAGCACAAGGCCGACCGGCCGGAGCGCCCGTCCGCCGCGGACCGGCAGGCGAAGCAGCAGGAGCGGCAGGCGAAGCTGCAGGAGCGGCTGCAGAACCGGCTGGACCAGGCTGTGAAGGACGGCAAGCTCACCCAGGCCGAGGCCGACGCCATCATGAAGGCGGTCAAGTCCGGCGTCTTCCAGGGCCTGGGTGGCGAACACTTCCGCGGCCACTGGGGCCCGGGGGCCAAGCCGGGCAAGTGACCGGGCAGCCCCGCCGGTAGCGCTGCGGACCGCGTCCGCCCTGGCAAAATCGCCGGGGCGGACGCGGTTCCGTTTCACCGCAGGTACGGCCCGTCCGCGCCGATCTTCCCGGGTGCCGGGTTGCCGGGCAGGTCGAGCACGTAGACCCGCAGGTTGCCCTTGCCGCTGACGGCGGCGGTGAGGCTGCCGTTGGTGACCGTCCGCACGTCCCCGGTGATGGCGTCGACGTAGCGGCCGTTGGGTACGCCGCTGAAGGTGGCGCCGCCGGAGACGGTGACCAACGCGAAGCTGTCCACCGCGCCCTGGGTGAACCGCCGCTTGTACGCCAGGGTGTTCCCGCTGATCCCGTCGGTCGAATACTGCCCCTTCTGCAGGGCGGGGACGGCCCGACGGATCCGGTTGAGCCGCTGCACGTGCTTCGCCAGCGGCTGGCTCAGCGTGGTCGCCACCGCCCCGCTGGCCGAACCGACCACCCCGAAGTCGGTGGCGGTGACGCTGCCGGCGAGGCGGTCGCCGTAGTACGCCCGGCCGGTGGTGGCCAGCGGGCAGCTCGGCCCGCAGTCGATCCGGGCCCCCTTCTGAAACTCGATCTCGGAGCCGTAGTAGAGCGTCGGGACGCCCCGGAACGTCCACATCAAGCTCATGTTCTCCGCCCAGGCGTCGGTGCCGCCGGCGTAGCGGGTGGAGGACTTGTTCGGCCCGTAGTCGTGGCTGTCGACATAGACCACGTTGTACGTGGCGTCGTTGTAGCTGTCGTCGGAGTCCTTGCCGTTGAGGAACGCGTTCGTCGCGTCACCGAAGTTCATGTGCATCCGCATGTCGATGACGTTCATGCCGGAAAACCTCGAGTGGTCCGGGGCGTGGTAGGCGTTGCCGCGCAGGAAGGCGTTGTCGCTGACCGGCTGGCCGGACGGGCCGAGGAGTTGCTCGTAGTCGTACTGCTCGATCGCGGCCCGGACGTCGTCCGGGCTGTATTCCTTGCGCTCCTTCCAGGTGAAGAACTGCGCCGAGTGGTTGACCGAGCCACGGTTCCACTTGTCGTTGACGAACGCGGCGACCTCGCCGAAGACGTAGAAGTCGCGACCCTTCTCGCCGAACCGCGCGACCGCGTGCTGCTGGATGGCGGGCAGGAAGCGCCGGTTCCAGGTGACCCGGGGGATGTGCACCGCGGTGTCGATCCGGAAGCCGTCCACCCCCATGTCGATGTACCGGTTGTACGCGTTGATCAGGTACTGCTGCACGGCGGCGTTCTCGGTGTTGAGGTCGGCCAGGTCCTCGTGCAGCCAGCAACTGCGGGCGTCCTCGCCCTCCCAGTTGCCGATCCAGCACTGGTGGTAGAGGTCGGCGGGGAAGAGCCGGCTGGTCGGCAGGGGCCACTGGCAGTTGTAGATGGTGTAACCCTCCTGGCTTCGCGCCCCGGTCGGGGTGCCCCAGTTGAGGCACTGGTTGCCGGTCGGCGCGGTCGAGGACCACAGGTCACCGTTGTACGGCCGGCCCTTGGCCTTGGCGTTCTGCGCCGGCGTCAGTGCCGGGTCGTTCCCGGTGGCCTCGACCATCGGGTCGTACGCCCGGCCGGCCTGCGGCTGGTCGTAGTACCACTTCCACTGGTCGTCGCGGACGCCGTAGACGGTGGGCACGAAGAGGCCCTTGGCACCCCAGCGGGAGCTGTGGTTGTCGACCACGTCCTGGAAGATCTTGATGCCCTTGGCGTGGGCCTTGTTGATCAGATCCTGGTAGGACGCGCCGGAGCTCTCCAGGCGCGGGTCGAGCCGATAGAAATCCCAGCCGTGGTAACCATGGTAGTCGTAGTCGGAGCGGTTGAGCACCACCGGGGTGATCCAGATGGCCGAGAAGCCCAGCCCCTTGATGTAGTCCAGCTTGTCGATCAGCCCCTTGAAGTCGCCCCGGAACATCGGGTCGTTGTTGGCCGCGTTGCCCGAGGACACGTGCTGGCTGCCGCCCCGATTGTTGGTGCTGTCGCCGTCGGCGAACCGGGCGGTCAGCACGAAGTAGATGCTGTCCTCGCGCGGGTCGCCGCCGAGCGGCGCGCCGCCGACCGGGGCGCTCCCGGTGGTCGCGGAGGCCGGCGCGCTCGCCGCCGACCGGTTGCCGGCCGCGTCGACCGCCCGCACCGTCCAGGTGTACGTCGTGCTCGGCGCGAGGTCGTACGCCACGTACCGGGTGGTGGTGCTGGTGACCGTGGTGCCGCCGCCGGTGCCCCCGGTGCGGGTCAGCTCGTACCCGGTGACGCCCCGGTCGTCGGTGGCGGCCGTCCAGGTGAGGATGACCGACAGCCCGTCGGCGATCGCGGTGAGCCCGCCCGGCGTCGAGGGCGGCGTGGTGTCGCGTACGCACGGGTCGGCGGCGTTGGCGGTGACCACGCCGCCCTCGACGGTGCTGCGTCCGGTGCCGATGCGGTAGTCGGCGGTGTTGTTGTTGTCCCAGACACCAGCGTTGTTGTTGAACGCGGCGGTCAACCCGGTGGCGGTGCCGAGGTCGACGACCCGGCGCGCCCAACCGGCGCAGACCACCTCCATGGGCAGCCCCGGCGCGGTGGTCCACACCCCGCCGTTGGGCTGGTAGTGGATGTTCGCGGTGGTCCAGCCGCGCGGGGTGAGGTGGTACCAGACCTCGGCGGTGTTGCCGGTGCCGCCGGCCGCGCAGGGGTCGCCGGCGCCGATCCGCCCGGCGGCGACGGTGACCGTGCCGGTGCCGAGCCGGTAGTTCGCCCCGTTGTTGTTGTCCCAGACGCCGCTGCCGTTGGTGAAGACCACCTGGAGGCCGGTAGCGGCGCCGAGGTCGATGGTCTTGCGCCGCCAGCCGGTGCAGGCGCTGTCCATCGGCACCCCCGGCACCGGGGTCCAGGCCTGGCCGTCGATGCCGTAGTGGATGTTGACCGACGTGCCCCAGGCGGTCGGCGGCTGGTAGTAGACGGTCACGGTGTTGGCCGCGGCGGCAGCGGTGACCGGCAGCAGCGCGGTGACCAGGCCGGCGACGAGCGCGAGCGCGCCCCACCGGCGTCGGATGGTGGTGGTTGTCCGCCTCATGGTGACTCTCCTGACACCCGCGCCCGTCCGGCGGGCGCAAGAGGATGAAGGCGCTGCAAAAACTTACAGCCTTCAATGTCAGGAAGTTACCAGCTTCAATTGCTGGAAACCAGCGATTCGCAATCGATGCACATGGATCTTCGCGGCGTCACCCCTGAAAGGGCTTTCGCCTGGCGGAAACTCTTCCGAAGCTGGTACGCGCTCAGAGCGACAGGTAGCGCTGCCGCTCGTACGGGGTGACCTCGCGGCGGTACTGCTCCCACTCGGACCGCTTGTTACGCAGGAAGAAGTCGAAGACGTGCTCGCCGAGCACCTCGGCGACCAGTTCCGACCCGGACATCACGTCGATCGCCTCGGCCAGGTTCTCCGGCAGCGCCTGGTAGCCCATCGCCCGGCGCTCGGCGCTGCTCAGCGACCAGACGTCGTCCTCGGCGCCCGGGGGCAGCTCGTACCCCTCCTCGATGCCCTTCAGGCCGGCGCCGAGCATGACCGCGAAGGCCAGGTAGGGGTTGGTCGCCGAGTCCAGCGAGCGCACCTCCACCCGGGCCGAGTTCGGCTTGCCGTAGGCGGGCACCCGGACCAGCGCGGACCGGTTGAGGTGACCCCAGCAGACGTACGCCGGGCTTTCGGTTATCCGGTCCGGCAGCGCCAACGGGAAGAGCCGCTTGTATGAGTTCACCCACTGGTTGGTGACCGCGGTGTACTCCCGGGCGTGGGTGAGCAGCCCGGCGATGAACGACTTCGCCACCTTGGACAGCTTCATCGGGTCGCCGGCGTCGTGGAACGCGTTGCGCTCCCCCTCGAACAACGACAGGTGGGTGTGCATGCCGCTGCCCGGCTGGTCGGTGAAGGGCTTCGGCATGAAGCTGGCCTGCACGCCGGTGGAGAGGGCCACCTCCTTGACCACGTGCCGGAAGGTCATGATGTTGTCGGCGGTGGTCAGCGCGTCGGCGTAGCGCAGGTCGATCTCCTGCTGGCCGGGGGCCACCTCGTGGTGGCTGTATTCCACCGAGATGCCGATCCGTTCCAGCGCCAGCACCGCCTGCCGGCGGAAGTCCCGGGCCACCGCGTGGGTGGTGTGCTCGAAGTAGCCGCCGGTGTCCACCGGCGTCGGCACCGAGCCGTCCGGCGCGCCGTCTTCCAGCAGGAAGAATTCGATCTCGGGGTGGGTGTAGAAGGTGAAGCCCTTCTCGGCGGCCCGGGACAGGGCCCGGCGCAGCACGTGCCGCGGGTCGGCCCAGGACGGGCTGCCGTCGGGGAGCAGGATGTCGCAGAACATTCGGGCGCTCTCGCCGCTGGCCCCGCCCTCGAAGGGAAAGACCTGGAAGGTGGTGGGGTCGGGCATGGCCACCATGTCGGATTCGAAGACCCGGGCGAAGCCCTCGATCGCCGAGCCGTCGAAGCCGATGCCCTCGTCGAAGGCCGCCTCCAGCTCGGCGGGGGCCACCGACACGCTCTTGAGCGTGCCGAGCACGTCGGTGAACCACAGCCGGACGAACCGGATGTCCCGCTCTTCCAGCGTACGGAGGACGAACTCCTGCTGACGGTTCACTTCCACCGTTACCTTTCGTGCGGCGCCGACCAGCGCATGACGGCAGTCTCCACCGACCTCGTTACGCCGACGTTACGCGACCGTCCCGCGTACGTGCTGCCCTGACCGTGCGGGTCTGCCACGTCCCGTCGGGTTCGGCCCAGCCCGCTGGGGCAAGATGAGGGACATGCCCACCCTGCGTCTCGCCCTGTGCCAGGTCGACCCGACCGTCGGCGACCTCACCGGCAACGCCGACCTGGTCCGCGCCTGGTCCCGCCGGGCCGCCGACGCCGGCGCTCAGCTCGCGCTCTTTCCGGAGCTGGTGCTGACCGGCTACCCGGTCGAGGACCTGGTCTTCCGCCGGTCCTTCATCGCCGCGTCGAGGGCTGCGCTGGACCGGCTCGCCGCCGACCTGGCCGCCGACGGGCTCGGCGAGTTGCCCGTCCTGGTCGGCTACCTGGACGCGGACGGCCCACCGCAGGTCAGCTCCGACGCCGAGCCGGGCCGGGGCACCCGCAACGCCGCCGCGCTGCTGCACCGCGGCGGCGTGGTGGCCCGGTACTTCAAGCATCACCTGCCCAACTACGGCGTCTTCGACGAAGATCGCTACTTCGTCCCCGGCGACACCCTCAACGTGGTGCGGGTCGGCGGGGTGGACGTGGCGCTGACCATCTGCGAGGACCTCTGGCAGGCCGGCGGCCCGTTCGCGGTGGCCCGGCAGGCCGGCGTCGGGCTGGTGCTCACCATCAACGGCTCACCGTACGAGCTGAACAAGGACGACATCCGGCTGCCGCTGGTCCGCCGCCGGGCCGCCGAGGCCGGTGCCACCGTCGCGTACGTGAACATGATCGGCGGTCAGGACGAGCTGCTCTTCGACGGCGACTCGATGATCGTCGGCGCGGACGGCGCGCTGCTGGCCCGGGCCCCGCAGTTCGTCGAGCACCTGCTGCTGCACGACGTCGACCTGCCCGTCGCGCGGGAGCCCGTCGGCGGCGACGGGGAGCTGGCCGACGGGATGCGGGTGGTCCGGGCCGAGATCGACGGCATCCCGCCGGCCCCGGCCGGGGAGCCCGCAATCGGTGGGATCTCCGCGCCGGTCGCCGACGAGGCGGAGGTGTGGCAGGCCCTGGTGCTGGGCCTGCGCGACTACGTCAACAAGAACCGTTTCCCGTCGGTGGTGCTCGGCCTCTCCGGCGGCATCGACTCGGCGGTGGCGGCGGCCATCGCGGTGGACGCGCTCGGCCCCGACCGGGTCGTCGGGGTGTCGCTGCCCAGCCAGCATTCCTCCGAGCACTCCCGTGCGGATGCCGAGGACCTGGCCAAGCGGACCGGCCTGGACTACCGGATCCAGCCGATCCAGCCGATGGTGGACACGTTCCTGGCCAACATGTCGCTCTCCGGCTTGGCCGTGGAGAACCTCCAGGCCCGGGTACGCGGCGTGATCCTGATGGCGCTGTCGAACCAGGAGGGCCACCTGGTCCTCACCACCGGCAACAAGAGCGAGCTGGCCGTCGGCTACTCCACTCTCTACGGCGATTCGGTCGGCGGCTACAACCCGGTGAAGGACGTCTGGAAGACGCGGATCTGGCGGCTGGCCAGGTGGCGCAACGCCGACGCCGAGCGCCGCGGCGAGACCCCGCCGATCCCGGAGAACTCGATCGGCAAGCCGCCCTCGGCGGAGCTGAGCCCCGGCCAGCTCGACAGCGACACCCTGCCCGACTACGACGTCCTCGACCCGATCCTGATCGGCTACGTCGACGGCGACCTGGGCCGGGACGGCCTGATCGAGTCCGGCCACGACCCGGCCGTCGTGGACCGGGTGCTGCGGATGGTGGATACCGCCGAGTACAAGCGGCGGCAGTCCGCCCCCGGCACGAAGATCTCCATGAAGGCGTTCGGGCGGGACCGTCGCCTGCCGATCACCAACCGCTGGCGCGAGCACGGCTGACCGGGCCGTCGCGCCCGGCGGGACGTGACATCTTCCACTCCGCTCTGCCGCCGGCCGGTCTGCCGGTGCGACGATCGCGGCAGAACCCGGGGACCGCGAGCGCGGCCTCGAGGAAGGAGACAGTCATGGTGGAGTCCACCCCGACCGAGGTGACCGCCCTCTACGGCGGGCCGGTTACCCGGCGGGTCCGTACCCGCGATCTGCTCACCGCCAAGGAGCGCGGCGAGCGCTGGGCGATGCTCACCTCGTACGACCAGTACACCGCCTCGATCTTCGACCAGGCGGGGATTCCGGTGCTGCTGGTCGGCGACTCGGCGGCGAACAACGTGTTCGGCTACGAGACCACCCTGCCGGTGACGGCCGGGGAGCTGCTGCCCCTGGTTCGGGCCGTGGTGCGGGCGACGAAGCACTCGCTGATCGTCGGCGACCTGCCCTTCGGCTCGTACGAGGAGGGGCCGACGCAGGCGCTGCGCACCGCGGTGCGGTTCATGAAGGAGGGCGGCTGCCACGCCGTCAAGCTGGAGGGCGGCCGGCGCTGCGCGGCGCAGATCGAGGCGATCGTCGGGGCCGGCATCCCGGTGATGGCGCACATCGGCTTCACCCCGCAGAGCGAGCACACCCTGGGTGGCTACCGGGTGCAGGGCCGCGGCGACACCGCCGAGGAGGTGATCGCGGACGCCCGGGCGGTCGCCGACGCGGGGGCGTTCGCGGTGGTGCTGGAGATGGTGCCCGGTGAGGTGGCCAAGCGGATCACCGCCGAGCTGCGGATCCCGACGGTGGGCATCGGCGCCGGCCCGGACACCGACGCCCAGGTGCTGGTCTGGCAGGACATGGCCGGGCTGCGCACCGGCAAGGCGCCGCGCTTCGTCAAGCGCTACGCCGACCTGGCCGGGGCGCTGACCGACGCCACCCGCCGCTTCGCCGACGAGGTGCGCGGCGGCGAGTTCCCCGCCACCGAGCACACCTTCTGAGTACGCCGGGCGGTGCGGCTTCCGGGCCGCACCGCCCGCATTTCACAGTCAGACCACGCAGAACTCGTTGCCCTCCGGGTCGGCCAGTTGGACCGCGTAGTGGTCGTTCTCCGGCGCGTCCATCCCGCCGAGCACCCGCGCTCCGAGCGGCAGCAGCCGGGCCACCTCGGCGTCGACCCGGGACCGTCGCTCAGGGAGGGGCACCGCACGCCCGCCGCCGACCCTCAGGTCGATGTGCAGTCGGTTTTTGATCTCCTTCGGCTCGGGCACCGGCTGGAACCAGATCCGGGGCCCGGCCCCGGTGGGGTCCTCCAGGCGGTCCGCGCAGTCGCCCGCGCCGAGCTCCTCGGCGGGGATGCCGACGGACAGATACCAGTCGCGCCAGCTGGTGTGCCCCTCCGGTGGTGGCTGCGGCCGGTAGCGCAACGCCTCCGCCCAGAACTCGACGAGCCGCCCCGGCTCCCTGCAATCGATAGTCAGCTGCCACTCCATCCCGCGATGGTGCCAGAGGGGTGGGACAACCGGCGA
The DNA here is from genome assembly GCF_040636055.1 of Micromonospora sp. NPDC006766. NCBI lineage: Bacteria > Bacillati > Actinomycetota > Actinomycetes > Micromonosporales > Micromonosporaceae > Micromonospora > Micromonospora sp. NPDC006766. The sequence goes on from NZ_JBEYIX010000008.1 coordinate 41,479, forward strand.
TTCAGAGATCGGTGACGCGGATGCCGGCGTGGGCCTTGTAGCGCTTGTTGATCGCGATCAGGTTGGCGGTGAACGCCTCGATCTGGTGGGCGTTGCGCAGCCGGCCGGCGTAGATGCCCCGCATGCCGGGGATCCGGGCGGCGAGCGCGGCGACCACGCCGACCAACTCCCGGTCCTCGGTGCAGATCAGCACGTCCAGGTCGATCCGGTCGATCTCCGGGTCGGCCAGCAGCGGCGCGCTGACGTGGTTGAACGCGGCGCAGACCCGGGAGTCGGGCAGCATCCCGGCGGCCTGCTGCACGGCACTGCCCTCGGCGACGGGCAGCGCGTAGGGGCCCTGCTTGTCGAAGCCCAGCGGGTTGACGCAGTCGACCACGATCTTGCCGGCGAGCGGCTCGGCCAGGGCGGCGACGGTGGCGGCGTGCCCGTCCCACGGCACCGCGATGATCACCACGTCGCTGCGGCGGGCCACGTCGTCGTTGTCCGCACCGGACAGCGTCGTGCCGGCCGGAACGCCGGGCAGCGCGGCGATCTCGGCGGCGGCCTGCGCCGCCCGATCGGCGGAGCGGGAGCCGATCAGCACGGTCTGCCCGGCCCGGGCGAACCGGTAGGCGAGCCCTCGCCCCTGATCCCCCGTCCCCCCGATGATCCCGACAATCAATCCGGAAACATCCGGCAGTGCAGTCGCGTCGTAAGCCATGCCGGTCATCCTCGCAAAGGGCACAACTTCCCGGAAGTTGTGGCCTCGGCGCGCGTGGAGGGGACAACTTCCGGGAAGTTGCGCAGATCTTGAGAATCAGGAGATGCGGCGCGGGGTCAGGCGCGTTCGAAGAGGACCTTGCGGTGGGTGGGGTCGGCCGAGACCAGGCGGACCGGGACGCGCTCGCCGAGCGGCAGCTCACCGTCGCATCGGGCGCGGACCGGCGGCTCGTCCAGGGCGATCATGCCGCCAGGCCGCCGCACCGGCTTCACGGGACCATTGCCCGAGGGCCGATCCGGCTCGGCGCCGGCCCCCGGCTGCCGGGGCACCTCGGCGGTCGGCCGTGGGGCGTCCACCTCCAACACCGCCGCCTCGAACGTCTCCCCCACCCGGTGTTCCAGCAGCACCGCCTCGGCCAGGTCGATCGCGCCCCGGGTCGCCGCCGACGCGGTCCGGTCAGTGCTCCTCATCACCTCCGGCAGCCTCGGCAACGCGGCGCGGGCCCAGTCGGGCACCTCCCGGCCCTCGTGCAGGGCCAGGCAGACCTCCGTCGCGTACCGGTCGGCCAGCCGGCGCAGCGGCGCCGTGACATGGGCGTACGCCGCCGCCACCCCGCCGTGCCCCGGCTGCTCGGGCAACTGCCCGTCGAAGGCGGTGTACGCGGCCCCGCGCATCAGCTCGGCCGCTTGGTCGATGAAGGCCGCCGCGCGAGGCTGGGAAGCGTCCAGCCCGACGAGCACCTCGCCCACCGACATCCCCGCCGGCCAGTGCACGCCGAGCGGGCCGGCGGCCAACCGCAGCCGGTCGACCGCCTCCGGCTTCGGCGCGGGCATCGTACGCAGCAGCCCGATCCGGCCGGCGAGCATGATGTCGGCGGCGGCCATCCCGGTCAGCAGGGAAATCTGGGCGTTGTGGTCCTCCATCGGGCCGGGCCCGCGCAGCACCAGCCGCCAACCGTCGCCGTCCGGCTCGACGTCCTGCTCGGGCAGGGGCAGGTTGATCGCGCCCCGACGCAGCCCACGCGCGGTGAGCAGGGCGCCGATCTCGGGCAGCAGGGCGATCGGCTCGGGCAGGCGACCGGCGTCGGCGGCGAACTGCACGCCGACGTAGTCGAGCTTGGCCCGGCTGCGCACCCGGGCGCGTTCCAGCGCGACGGCCACGGTGCCGCCGTCGGCGTCCAGGTCGATGGTCCAGACCACCGCCGCCCGGTCGGCGTCCGGCAGCAGGCTCGCCGCCCCCTCGCTGAGCGTGTGCGGGTGCAGCGGCACATTGCCGTCGGGCAGGTAGACGGTCTGCCCCCGACGCCAGGTCTCCTCCTCCAGCGCGCCGCCGGGGCGTACACAGGTGGCGACGTCGGCGATCGCGTACCGTACCCGGAAGCCGCCACCGGGACGGCGGCTGAGATGCATGGCCTGGTCGAGGTCGCGCGACGCCGCCGGGTCGAGGGTGACGAACGGGATGTCGGTCCGGTCGGCGACGGCCGGCAGCGGCGCGGTCGCCGCCTCCTCCGCCTCGCGCTGCGCCGCGGCCGGGAAGCTCTCGGGCAGTCCCAGCTCACGGCGCAGCGCGCCGAAGTCGATGCGGGGCGCCAGTACGCGTCGGATCACCACAGCGTCAATCCTGACAGCGCGGCGCGTGATCCGCCCACCCGCCGGGCGGCGTATCGAGGTCGACGGCGTACCTCGCAGGGGGTCAGCCGGTCGTCCTGCGGGTGCTCGCCGGCTTGGCCGTCGAGCGGCCCGCGACCAGCCTCGTGCCGGCCGGCTTGCGAGCGGCGGTGAGCCGCTTGTGGGTGCCGGTCGAGGTACTCGTCCTGGCCTCGATGCCGCTCACCGACGACGCCGCGGAGGTCGCCTTCCGAGCCGCCGCCGTAATCTTCTTCGCGGGGGCCTTCTTCGCGGGAGCCTTCTTCGCCGCCGGGCCGGCCTTCTTCGCGGGAGCCTTCTTCACCGCCGCCTTCTTCGCGGGAGCCTTCTTCGCCGCCGGGCCGGCCTTCTTCACCGCGGCAGTGGCCTTCTTTCCGGTGGAGGTGACCTTCCGGGCGGCGGCCGTGGTCCGGGCAGGGGCCTTCTTCGCCGCCGTGGTCTTCGCCGCCGTGGTCTTCTTCGCCGTGGTCTTCTTCGCCGGAGGCTTCGCCGTCGCTGTGGTCTTCCGGGTGGTGGCCTTCTTGGCCGGCGCCTTCTTCCCGGTGGTCTTCGTGGCGGGGGCCTTCTTCGCGGTCGCCCTCTTGGCCGGCGCCTTCTTGGCGGTGGGCTTTGCCGCCTTCGCGGTGGCCTTCGCCGCCGGTGCCTCCTTCATGAGCGCCTTCCGCGTCGCCGACACGACCTTCCGGGTGGCTGCCTTCTTCGCGACCGCCTTCTTCGCCGGCACCCGGCCGGCGCCGGCACCGGAGGCGTTCGGGGACGCCTTCGTGACCGTAGCCGTGCGGGCCGTGGCCGCGCTGGTCTGCTTCGTGCTCCTACCAGTGGTGGCCGGGCGGGTGGTGGCCTGGTGTGCTTCGGCCATCTCGGTTCCCTCCTTGGGGACGTGCCGCCGCCGTCGCGGAGCACGAGTACCTCGACGCGGGCCGTCCCGCGCCGTCTACCTGTCCTCCCCGGCCCAACGGGCGTCCTCGGCGTCCCACACGTCGTTGCGCTCCCGCACCTGTTGCAGGGCGTTCTCCGCGTCGGCGGCTGAGGCGTACGGTCCGAGAACGTGCTTCGCGGGGCACACGTCGGCATCGGTCTCGACCCGGTGGTGTCGCGTGCACCAGTAGTAGTGCCCACCACTGCCGTTGTCGCTCATGCGATCACTGTGCAACGCGAAGCGCCCGGCCGCCACCGGAACGCCGCAAATGCACCGGTGTTCTCCACATTAGACCCGCCCTGGGCCGACTCGGGCCCGAACGAGAAAAGAGCGTCACACCCCCGCACTAGGGTCCCCGCATGGCCCCGCACCGACTCGACCGCGTCACTGCCCGCCGCATCGCGGTCCGCGCCAACTGCTCGACGCGCACCGGCCCACCGACCTGCTGACGATGGTGGAGCGGCTGACTTTCCTCCAGCTCGACCCGACCGCCGCCGTGGCGCCCAACGCCGACCTGGTCGCGTGGACCCGGCTCGGCACCGCATACCAGCCGAGCGATCTGACCCGGGCGCTGGAGGCCAAGCGCGCCCTGTTCGAGCACCGGGCGATGGTGCGGCCGATGGCCGACCTGGGGCTGCACCTCGCCGAGATGGCGGCCTGGCCGGAGGACGCCCGACGCCGGGACTGGCTGGCGGCCAACGACGCGTTCCGCCGGTACGTGCTGGACCTGCTGCGCGACTCCGGCCCACTGCCGAGCCGCGACATACCGGACCGCAGCGTCGTGCCGTGGCCGTCGACCGGCTGGACCAACAACCGCAACGTCACGCAGATGCTGGAGTTCCTCGCCGCATGCGGCGAGATCGCCATCGCCGGTCGCGTCGGGCGGCAGCGGACCTGGGACCTCGCCGAGCGAATCTACCCGCCCGACACGCCGGTCGTACCCGCCGAAGAGGCCCGCCGGATCCGCGCCGAGCGGTGGCTTCGCTCGCTCGGCGTCGCCCGCGCCACGGTGGTCGGCGAGGCCGGCGAGCCGGCCGAGATCGAGGGTACGTCCGGCGCCTGGCGGGTCGACCCGGCCGCGCTGGACGGCGTCCCGTTCGCCGGGCGCACCGCGCTGCTGTCCCCGTTCGACCGGCTCGTGCACGACCGCAAGCGCGCCCTGGAGCTGTTCGACTTCGAGTACCGCCTGGAGATGTACGTGCCGAAGGCGCAGCGGCGCTGGGGCTACTTCGCGCTGCCGGTGCTGCACCACGACCGGCTCGTCGGCAAGGTGGACGCGACGGCCGACCGGAAGGCCGGGATCCTCCGGGTGGACGCGATCCACGAGGACGTCCCGTTCACTCCCGAGGTCACGACGGCCGTGCACGAGGAACTGAGGGTGCTGGCATCCTGGCTGGGCCTGCCCGACGTCGACGCGCGGTCCTGATCGGCCGAGGTCCGGCTGCGGAGCTACCGATCGACCAGGGCGTCCCGCAGACGGCGGTACTCGGCTTCGGTGCCGATCGCGGTTCGGTGTTCGGGGTGCAGGACGTAGTACCGGATGGCGTCGGCGAGGAACTGCGCGTCGATGTTGTCCGTGGGCAGCGTTTCCTTCGCCACCCGGCCCCGGCGTCGCACCAGCTCTGGTCGGGCACACGCGAGGTGCAAGGTCCTCGGCTGATCGGCGGGGCGATGAACCTGCCCCACCGGCAGTGCTTCCCACGGCACCGTCAGGGTGCCCCAGACTTCCCGGACGCGGACGCCCTCGGGCCGTAGTTGGACGCCGAGCCCACGCCATGCCGCGACGACGACCAGGACCGCGAGGACCAGCGTAAGCACAGCAGATGGCAGGAAGCCGAGCGAGCCTCCGAGCCTGAGCGAGCGAAGCTGGTCGGCCGCCGACTCGGCGGCGAGGAGCAGCACGAAGATGGCCAGACAGACCGGTCCCGCTCGGACCGGGCTGTTGAAGGCGGGCACGTCCGGCTGCGCCACGAACCTCGCCGGACGTGGTTGGAGCCAGCTCGCCAGCCCCAGGATCAGCAGCGCCCCGGCCACGGCGAGCACGGACACGAACCGGGGGCCGCCCGACGGCATCAGCGATGCCACGGCAGCGTCCATGGTGGCCGCCACGACGCCGACGGTCAGGACGGTGCGCCGATGGCGAGCCGTTGCGGCGAGGATCGCGGCGATCATGCAGCGACCGTACGGTGCCAGGTCAAGAACCTGGCGACCCAGCTACCCCACCGCTACCCAATACGGCGAGGCCTACGGGAGCGAGTTCCTTCTCCGCTAAGCGCTGATCGTGGCCGGCTGCTGAGCCTCGCGCTTCTGCACGGTCACCAGACCCACGGGCTGAACGAAGATATCGCGGTTGGCGACCGCGTGGCCCTTGTCGTTCAACTGGTATCCCCGCAGCCAGACCCAGCCGTCGTAGGTGACGCACTCGGTCAGAACCTTGATGACCCTGAAGGTCATCGGCTCCACAAAACTGAACTGACGCCTTGCGAGTCACCAGGATGACGTCCCCACCAGGGGAAGGAACCTGGTTCACGGCAACGTGCGCTTCTGCACCAACCACATCCCCAGCGGTCTGTTGCACCACCCGACGAAGCGCTCGGTGATCTCAACAGTGCTCATGCCCTCGATCTCCTGGTGGGCGTCACGCAGATACGAACTCATGTAGTTCACAAGTGCCCGGACGTTGCACTGGCACAGTTCCTTGAGCTGGCGCCTGCGCGTCAGGCACGGCCAGGGCTCACCACAGGCGAGGCAGTTCCAGTCCGGCCTCGACGGGCAGCGGACAAAGAAGCCGCCACCGCCCGGTTCGGCGGACGCATCTGTGCTGGGTTCCATGTGCTTCCGTCCTTCGCTGTCGACAGCGATGCGTACCCGGCCGCCGGAGTGGCCTGGCTCGGCGTGGCCAGCGGTTGACCGGTCCGGTGCCTGCTGCAACTCGGCACGGGGGAACAAGTGAGCAGGCACCGGACTTGTGCCCCTCCTGGTGCGACCCGAGGACGAACACGACACGCAGCTTAATCAACATAGTAGACCTGGTCTAGCCTGCTCGACATAGTTGATGCAGCTTTCTGGAAGTGATCTACTCGGTGTTGCGACCCGAGGAGTTCACATGCCCGCCAAGTACGAGCGGGTGGCCGAGGCCATCCGCGAACAGATCCGGAGCGGCAAGCTCGCCGTAGGAGACAAGCTGCCGTCCACCGCCGAGTTGAAGGCCGAGTACGACGTGTCCTACGGCTCGATCCGTGGAGCGATGCTCGTCCTCAAGACCGAGGGCCTGGTCGAAGGCCGCCAGGGCGAAGGCGTCTATGTCAAGGCCGTACCGGCAGACTGAGCCCAGCCCCGGCCCGACGCGCCGAGGAATTGGTTCTCCCTGCTGGTCGCCTGCACCTACGCGAAGCGCGCCGCACACCCGTTCGCCGACCAACACGCCATCACCGGCGTGGTCGCGCTCCACACCGTCCGACGGGTCGCGGTGCTCACCGACGGAGCACTACAAGGGCTACCAGCCTCCCCGACGGGGCCACGGCTGCCCGACGAGGCGATCCGCCACCAATGGTGGGATGGCAGAGAGAACGGCAAGAGCATCCCCTACCGGAGCAGGTGGGTTGCCCCGACGGGCACTGGCGTGTGTTACCGCACCTCGTTGAAGGTCTCCGGCACGGTCAGCCAGGTAGTGTGGTTAAACGGCCAGAACAGCACGAAGGCCCGCCCGATCACCGAGTCCAGCGGGATCGTGGCTTCCTCGATGTTCTGGCCGTGGCTGTTGTAGTTGGCCAGCGAGTCGCCGGAGGCTTCCCGGTGGTCGCCCATGACCCACAGCCGGCCCTCCGGAACCGTGATGTCGAACTTCTCCGGGGCCATCTTGTTGCCCGGGTACACATACGGCTCGTCCAGCGGGTGGCTGTTGACCTGGATCCGGCCCTGCGGGTCGCAGCAGACCACACGGTCGCCGGGCACCCCAATCACCCGCTTGATGAGGTCATCTCCGTCCGGCAAGCTCGGCCAGCTCTCGGGATTCTTGAAGACGATGATCTCGCCCCGTTCGGGTGCCCGGAAGTCGTAGACGAGCTTGTTGACCAGGACCCGGTCGTCGCGGTCCAAGGTGTGCTCCATCGACCCAGAGGGGATGAAGAAGCTCTGCATCGCGAACTGCCGTACCAGGATCGCCACGACGATGGCCACGGCCAGCAGGATCGACAGCTCGCGCCAGGACGAACCCTTGCTCCTCTTGGTCTGCTCGTCAGCCACGCGCACAAGCTACCCAACGATACTGAATGTTCGTTGATAGGAGATCGAGCACGTTCCAATAGAAACAGGCCAGAGCCTTGATCGCGGCTCTGACCTGGTGGGCGACGGACGAGTCGACCTGTACGCCGGATTCTGTGACCGACGCGCCCGAAGGCACGTCGGCGGCGGCCATCCATCTCGGCCTGCCGTCGCCGGCAGGCTCCAGCGGCCTACCCGCAGACATCGGGCGGGCAGCCCTCAAGCGTCTGCGCGGACCGTCACCTCGCGGCGACGACCCTTTCTTGGCCTTGCTCCGGGTGGGGTTTACCGAGCCATCCCGGTCACCCGGGATGCTGGTGGGCTCTTACCCCACCGTTTCACCCTTACCGTCCCGTATCGGGTCGGCGGTCTGTTTTCTGTGGCACTGTCCCGCGGGTCACCCCGGGTTGCCGTTAGCAACCACCCTGCCCTGTGGAGTCCGGACGTTCCTCGGCGACGGGCCGGAGCCCGTCGACGCGACCGCCCGGTCGACTCGTCCGTCGCGCACTCATTCTAACGATCCCCGCGCCGAGCCCATTTCCGGCCGGGTGTGGCCAGGGTTAGCCTCGGGGCCCATGACCCTTTCCGACGCCGCGCTCCTGGTCGCCGCCGGTCTCGCCGCCGGCACGGTGAACGCGGTGGCCGGGGGCGGTTCCCTCATCACCTTCCCGGCCCTGATCGCGATCGGCCTGCCGCCGGTCCCCGCCAACGTCACCAACTCGGTGTCGGTCTTCCCCGGGTACGTCTCCAGCGTGGCCGGCAGCCGGATGGATCTGCCGCGCGGGCGGCAGTTGTGGAGCCTGCTGCCCACCACCGTGCTCGGCACTGGCGTCGGCTGCCTGCTGCTGCTGGTCACCCCGGCGCGGGCGTTCGAGCTGGTGGTGCCGTTCCTGGTGCTGGGCGCGACCGCCGTACTGGCCTTTCAGGATCCGCTGCGCCGGCTGGTCGGCCACCCGGCCCATTTGAGCCCGCGCCGCCGTACCCTCAGCGTGCAGGTCGTGGTCGCGGTCGGTGCGGTGTACGGGGGTTACTTCGGCGCGGCGCTCGGGGTGATGCTGGTGGCCGGCCTGGCGCTGGTGCTGGACACCACCCTGGCCCGGGTGACCGCCATCAAGAACCTGCTCTCGGCGGTGGAGGGGCTGACCACGCTCGTGGTGTTCGCGCTCTTCGGGCCGGTCGACTGGGCGGCCGCCGTGGTGGTCGCCCCGGCCACGCTGGCCGGCGGCTACCTGGGTGCCCGGCTGGTGCGACAACTGCCGTCCGTGGTGCTGAAGACGCTGATCGTGGCGTTCGGTACGGCCGTCGGGCTCTACCTGCTGTACCGAGCCGTCCAGTGAGGGAATGATTGACGCAAGTCCGACAGTTCCAATTTGGCCGAATATCGGCATCCGCCCCGAAATCGTGCCACGCTCTGCGCCGTGATCGAAGCAGTCGACAGCAGGCCGCATGGCAGGCCGCAGAGCGCGCCGCCCAGCGATCTGAAATCTGCAGACCGGGTGCGGCACCTGGACGGCATCCGCGGCATCGCCATTCTCGCGGTCTGCGCCGTGCACTGGCTCGGGCCCCGGCTGCCCGCCTTCGAGGGCGGCTACGTCGGGGTGGACCTCTTCTTCGTCCTCAGTGGCTTCATCATCACCACGCTGTTGGTCCGGCGGCAGACGCCGTACCGCCGGTTCGTCCGCGCCCGCGTGCGGCGGCTCTACCCGCCGTTGCTCGGCGTGCTGGTCGGCACGATCCTGCTCGCCTGGCTCTGGCCGGGCAGCGCCCTGTTCCCCGGCCGGACGACCGAGCAGGGCCTGGTGGCCGCCGCGCAGGCGTCGTCGTTGTGGATGTCGGTGACGGGCGCCCAGATCGGCCCGTTCTCGATGACCTGGTCACTCGCGGTGGAGTGGTATTTCTATCTGCTCTGGCCGCTGGCCGTGCTGCGGCTGCGCGCCCTCGCCCCCGCGGTGGCGGCCCGACGAGTGCTGCTGGCCGCCGGCGCCCTCTACCTGGGCGCGCTCGTCCAGCCGGCCTGGTGGTTCTACTACGGCCCGACGGCCCGCTTTGGCGAGTTGCTGGTCGGCGCGGCCGTCGCCTTCCACCTGTCCCGGCCACGGTCGTCGGCGGACCCGATCGCCGACGGCCGACGGCCGGCCGGTGCCCCGGCGGTGGACGGTGGGGCCACCCGTCCCAGGGGCGGCTGGCCCGCCAACGGTCCGACCGTGGCCGCCGCGCTGGCCTTCGTGGCGCTGTGGACCGTCGCCGGGACCGACCCGTACCACCTGGCGTACCGGTTGGTCGCGGCCCCGCTGACGACCGCCTGCGCGGTCACCCTCATCATGGCCGGTTACCGGGTGCGGGGGCCGCGGGCGGGCGGGCGTCGCGAGTGGCACCCCGTGGGCCTGCTCTCGTGGCGGCCACTGGTCGCCACCGGGCGGGTCAGTTACAGCCTCTACCTCTGGCACGCCGTACCGCTCGCGCTGCTCAGCGCCAACTGGTGGGGGCTGCCCGTACCGCTGGTCGGGGTCGTCGGGATCGCGCTCGCCGCCACCGGCACCCTGCTCAGTTACCGCCTGCTGGAACAGCCGTTCTGGCGCGCGCGAGGCGGCGAGCTGGCCGGGCGGCCCGCGCCCGCGACGACGGTCGCGGCGGCGGGCTGACCCAAGGGGTACGCGGGGCGTCAGTAAGCCTCGCCGACCGGCTCCTCCGGGGCGTGCTCCGCGCTGCGGGCGGCCCGGTTCCACCTCGACCAGAGCACCCGCTCGCCGTAGCCGGCGGCCATCAGGTGCGCGAAGGCGAGGTAGATCAGCACACCGACGGCGAGCACCCCGAAGCCGACCCAGAACGGCACCGCCAGCCCGTGTTCGGCGAGCTTGCCGGAGATGATCGGGGCCGGCGCGGCGGCACCCCAGCGGACCAGGTTGAACGCACCGGTGGCGACCCGCCGGTCGGCGGAGCCGAGGCCGAGCGCCAGGTCGGTGAGGTTGGCGTTGGCCAGACCCATGAACAGGCCGGCGAGCACCAGCACCACCAGCGACATGGCGGTGCCGGTCGAGGTGGCGAAGAGCACCATGCAGACCAGGAGGCCGGCGATGGCGACACCGACGGTCTGGACGGCGCCGATCCGGTGGGCCAGCCGGTGGCCGATCAGCAGGATGCCGGCGGCCAGGCCGAGGCCCCAGCCGGTGAAGGCCAGACCCAGCGGGATCACGTCGAGGTGCAGGTAGAGCGGGGTGTAGCCGAGCACCACGAAGAAGACGAAGTTGTACGCGGCGGTGACCACGCAGAGGGTGATGAACGCCGGCCTGCGGTAGGTCGAGAAGATCGAGCCGACTTTCACCGGCGGCAGCTTGGTGGCGGGCTCGCGGAGCTTGCGCGACGCCACAGCCAGGGCGAGCACCATGAAGACGCCGCAGACGAAGAACGGCAGCCGCCAGCTCAACTCGCCGAGCAGGCCGCCGATCAGCGGGCCGACGGCGAAGCCGAGGCCGAGCGCGGTCTCGAAGAGGCCGACCACCCACTCCCGGTCGTTGGCGAGGTTGACCAGCACCACCATCGCGGTGGCGAAGAACATCGCGTTGCCCAGACCCCATACGCCACGGAGCACGGAGAGCTGCACGATGTTGTCGCTGAACGACGCGAGGATCGCGGCCAGGCCGACTACCGCGACACCGGCGATCAGCACCGGTTTGAAGCCGAACCTCCCGCTGGCGAGGGTCGCCGGGATCATGCCGACCGCCATCACCGCGATGTACGCGGTGAACAGCAGCTCGACCTGCCAGGCGGTCACCCCGATCGCCTCGCCGATGGCGGGCAGGATCGGGTCCACGACGGCGATGCCGGCGATGGCGAGGAACGCCACCAGCGTGGTGGCGTAGATGGCACTGCGGTTGGGTTCGGATCGCCGATCCACCACTCCGCCTCCCAGATAGCTGTATCTTACAGTTAATTCTGCTGTATCATACAACCATGACGGACGACCGCACAGAGGGAACAGCTCCGGACGTGGCCACGCTCGGCCGGATCGAGACCGAGATCGCGCTGCTGATGCGGCTGGGCGAGGCGACCCGCCGGGCCAGCGGCACCGCCGAGCACCGGGTGCTGGACCGGGCGGCATACGTGATCCTGCGCTACCTGGACACCGCCGGCCCGCAGAACGTCTCCGGGCTGGCCGCGCGACTGAACCTGGACGGCTCCACCGTCACCCGGCAGGTCACCGCCATGCAGCGGGACGGCCTGATCACCCGTACGCCGGACCCGGCCGACGGGCGCGGCACGGTGGTCTCCCCCACCCAGGCGGGGCTGCAGCGGATGGCCGCCGTCCAGGCGGCCCGCACCCGGCTCTACGGCGACATCCTCGCCGCATGGTCCCCCGACGATCGGGACACCCTCGCCGATCTGCTGCACCGGCTCAACGAGGCCCTCGACGCACGCAACCGCCACCGCTGACACCAACGCGAGGCGTTAACAGGGGGACCCTCCTTTCACAGGTGGGCGGTGTCGTTGACCGAGCGGACCGCGACGCCGCCGTCCGGGTAGAGGTCGATCACCGAGACGCCCGCGGTGTCCAGGTAGAGCCGGTGCAGGAAGGCGTCACCGGCGGCGAGGGCGTCGCGCAGCACCAGCTTGATCGGCGAGACGTGGGAGACCACCACGACGGTCTCCCCCGGGTACGCGCCACGCAGCCGCTCCACCGCCCGGCCGGTGCGCTCGGCGACGGCGGTGAACGACTCGCCCTCCGGTGGGGCGACCCGGGTCGAGGCGAGCCAGGCGTCCAACTCCCCCGGCCAGCCCTCCCGCACCTCGGCGAAGGTCCGGCCCTCCCAGACCCCAAAGTCGCACTCGATCAGATCGTCGTCGGGGCGGACCGGCGGGTTGCCCACGGCGGTGGCGATCGCCTCGGCGGTCGCCGTACACCGGGACAGGGGTGAGCTGACCACGGCGGCGACGACCGGCGCGAGGGCGGCGACCCGGGCGGCCGTCGCCCGGGCCTGGGCCCGGCCCCGGTCGGTCAGCGGCACGTCGCCGCGGCCCGAGTAGCGCTTCTGCACGGTCCGTTCGGTTTCGCCGTGCCGGACCAGGATCAGCCGGGTAGCGGTCTCGGTGGGGCGCGGCTCCCAGGAGGCCGGCGTGGTGGCCGGGTCGGTGCCGGTGGCCCGGCCGGTGGCGGCGCGGGCCGGCGCTCGGCCCGCCGCGGCGTCCATCGCCGCGTTGGCCAGGGCGTCCGCGTGCCGGTTGCGCTCCCGCGGAATCCAACTGAACCGTACGCTGGCGAACCGCCCGACCAGGCCGGCGGCCTGCGCGGCGAGCGGCCGCAGCCCCGGATGCTTGATCTGCCAGCGGCCGCACATCTGCTCGACCACCAGCTTGGAGTCCATCCGCGCCTCGACCTCGGCCGCGCCCAGCTCGGCGGCGGCCTCCAGCCCAGCGATCAGGCCCCGATATTCGGCGACGTTGTTGGTGGCCGTGCCGATCGCCTCGGATCGTTCGGCCAACACCTCGCCGGTGTCCGGATCGCGAACCACCGCGCCGTAGCCGGCCGGCCCAGGGTTGCCCCGCGACCCGCCGTCGGCCTCGACCACGACCGCGCGCACCGCCACGACGCTTACAGCCCCGACTCGCTGCTGCGGACCAGGATCCGTCGGCACTCCTCGCAGCGCACCACGTCGTCCGGCGCGGCCTTGCGGATCCGGGCCAGGTCGGCCCCGGACAGCTCCAGCCGGCAGCCGCCGCAGCGGACGCCGGTGAGCAGCGCCGCGCCGAGCCCGGAGTCCTCGCGGATCCGGTCGTAGAGGGTGACCAGGTCGGCCGGGAGGTCGTTGGCGAGCGGCTGGCGGGCACCCCGCTTGAACTCCTCCTCCTTGGCGATCTCGGCCAGGCTCTCGTCGCGGCGCTGCTCGACGGCGGCCCGCCGGTCCCGGGCCTCGCCGAGGCGGCGCTCGACGCCGTCGAGCACACCCTGGGCGGTCTCCCGCTGCTCCATCAGCTCCAGCTCGGCGTCCTCCAGATCGCTCTGCCGGCGGTTGAGCGAGGCCAGCTCGTGCTGGAGCGCCTCCAACTCCCGGGCCGGGCCGGTGCCGGCGGCCAGCCGCGCCTCGTCCTTGCTCTTGCGGGCGCGAACCTGGTCGACGTCCTTCTCCAGCCGGGCGATGTCCCGGTCCAGGTCGTCGACGGCCACCTGGGCGCGGACCCGCTCGTCCTCCAGCGCGGAGAGCTCCCGCGCGAGCGCCTCCAGCTCGACTCGCTCGGGCAGCGACCGGCGGCGGTGGGCGAGCTGGGCGAGGGCGGTGTCGATCGCCTGCAGGTCGAGCAGACGGCGCTGCACCTTCGGGTCAGCCTTCACGGTCGGGGCTCCTTGTCGGGGGATCGGGGTGCGGCGGCGTGCACGGTCCACGGGTCGGTGTCCAGGTCGGACACGATGGTCTCGACGCCCAGCCTGTCCCGCAGGTGGGCGGCCAGGTCGTCCAGCCAGGGTCGTTCGGTCGCCCAGTGGGCGGCGTCCAGCAGAGCCGGGCCACCGGCGGCGAGATGCTCACCAGCGGGGTGGTGACGCAGGTCGGCGGTGAGGAACGCGTCCGCCCCGGCGGCGGTCGCCTCGGCGAGGAAGCTGTCCCCCGAGCCGCCGCTGACCGCGAGAGTATGAACCATACGCCCGGGATCCCCGGCGGCGCGCACTCCCCACGTGGTGGCCGGCAGCACCGCGGCGGCGTGCCGGGTCAACTCGGCGAGGGTCATCGGCGTGGGCAGCTCGCCGACCCGGCCGATGCCCCGCCCGGGTCCGTCGGCCGGCGACCCGGGCCGTGGCCGGTGCAGCGGGCGTAGCCCGGTCAGCCCGAAGCGGGCCGCGAGGGCGTCGGAGACGCCCGGGTCGGCCACGTCGGCGTTGGTGTGGGCCACGTACAACGCGACGTCCGACTTGATCAGCCGGTGGACGATTCGCCCCTTGTACGTGGTGGCGGCGACCGAAGACACCCCGCGCAGCAGCAGCGGGTGGTGCGCGACGATCATGTCGGCCCCGGCGGTGAGCGCCTCGTCGACCGTCTCGGGCACCACGTCGACCACGCAGGCGATCCGGCGTACCGGGTTGGTGGGCTCGCCGAGCACCAGGCCAACCCGGTCCCACTCCTCGGCCCAAGCGGGCGGGTAACGGCCGTCCAACGCGGCCACCACGTCGGCGACCGTGCTCGGGGATCCGGTTGTGCTCACGGCGGGCCAGCTTACCGGCGTCGGGCGGCGCTCACGGCCATGGCTGTTAAGAGGGGCCCCCTGTACTACAGAATGCGTTAACAAGGGGCCCCTGCTTGCACCTCAGCCGACCGGGGCGGCCGGGCGCGGCGTGCCGCGCAACGCGGCGAGGCCGACCGCCCAGGGGAAGGCGTCCAGGTGCCGCTCGCCGGTGCCGGGCGGATGCAGCGGTACGACCTGGTCGCCGAACACGACGCGTACCCCCCACTCACGCAACCGGGCCAGGCTGGCCCGGAACGCCGGGTGCGCGGCCATGGCCGAGTTGGTGTACGGGACGGCCGCGATCGGCACGCCGAGCCCCTGCGCCTCGACCAGCAGCCCCAGCGCGAGCGTGTCGGCGATGCCGGCCGCCCACTTGTTGACCGTGTTGACCGTCGCCGGGCAGACCAGCATCGCATCCGCTGACGGCAGCACGTCCAGGTCGCCCGGGTTCTTGTAGTGGGTGCGTACCGGGTGACCGGTCTGCCGGGCCAGCGCCGCCCGGTCGACGAACTTCGCGCCGTCCGGCGTGGTGACCACGCAGACGTCCCAGCCGTCCTGCTTGGCGAGGTCGACCAGCCGACCGACGCGACGGGCCAGCGGCGAACCGCAGGCGACGACGTAGAGCACTCGACCGTGCCCGTTACTGAGGTGCGGACCACTCATCCGACCGGCACTCCGCTCATGCCGGCACTCCGTTGCGTTCGCTCATACTCCGACTCCCATGTGCTCAGCCAACTCCGCGATCGGCGGAGGCGGCGCACCCCGTGTGCGACGGAGCACGTCCGACATCACCTCGTGGGCGATCGGCCGGCAGCGGATCTCGGACGGAGCGAGCCGGTCGCCGCGCAGCAGCATGTCTCCCGCGTTCGCGACGTCGCCGATCTGCGCGTAGCCGCGGGCGATGTCCAGCAGGTGGTGCGCGCGCCGTTCGGGCAGCAGAGCGTTGAACGCGGCTTCGGTGATCTCGTGGTGGATCTCCACCGCCCGGCCGCCGTCGCCCAACTCCACCGCCGCCGCGGCGCGGTGCAGCAACAGATTGGTCGGGCCGAACGAGGTCCAGTAGTGGTTGTGGTCCCCACCGACCAGAGCGGCCGCCTCCTGGGCGCCGGTGATCAGGTCGTTCACGGTGGCGGAGTCGCCGATCCGGGCGGCGGCCATCGCCCCCTGGAGCAGCAGCATGCCGTAGACGGAGAGCCGGTCGGGGGTGGCCTCGTTGCCACCGCCAGGGGCGAGCCGGTTGGCGATGTTCACGTTGAGTTCGAGCGCGGGGCGGGCCCGGCCCATCGCGACCAGCGCGTTGCAGACCCGGGTGGTGGCGATGCCGGCCAGCAACTGGTCGTCGGCCCGCTGGGCGACCGCCATCGAGCGGTCGGCGGCCAGCCAGGCCAGGTCGCCCTCGCCCAGCTTGCGCAACACTGACGAGGCGATCTGATAGACCTGCCCCAGCAGGTGGGCCGCTTCCAGGGCCTCTTCGCCGCCGTGACCGGCGTCGGCGGCCTGGGCGTCGCGCAGCAGCTTCGGCAGCGCGCGGGTGAGCACGCCGTAGCGGCCGTACTGGTAGGTGAGCCAGGCGTGGTTGACCGCCTTGCGCATGTCGCCCAGCGGCGGCGGGTAGGGCCGCGCGTCGAAGTACGCACTCATCGAGTCGTACCGCTCCAGCGCGGCTCGGATCTCCTCGACCTCGACCTGGTCGATGCAGTTGAGGGCGTCGGTACGCCGCTCCGGGTCCTTGCCGAGCAGCAGTTGCACGTCGACCTGGAGAATGTCGGCGATCTCGTAGAGGACGGAGAACTTGTCCAGCCGCCGTACCCCGCGCTCGACCTTGTCGACCCAGCTCTTGGACTTGCCGAGCCGGTCGGCGAAGACCTGCTGGGACATCTTGCGCCGGCTGCGCCAGTACGCCACCCGGCGGCCTATGGGCAGTTCGTCCATCTCGCCATCCCTCCCCAACGCCACATCCGGCTGACCTCCAGGTGGAGCATCGCAACGACCCTTCGGTCGCACGATCCCCCTGGTCGCACAGTCTGTACGTCAGCCGTACGGCCAGGCCTCATAGGTTTCGTGCAAGTTGCATCAACCGTTCGTCAGGTCAACGAGCACGGGTTACGGCAGTGACGGCGTTCGACATGCGACGTGGACAGCGTCCGGCCGGGTGAGAGGGGATGGCGCTGATGTGGGGGAATGTCGCACCGCGCGTGGCTCGCCTGTCGCCACTGGAACGCGTCCGGCTGCGCCGGGTCGCCGTCCGCTACGCCGCCCACGGCTGGGCGGTGACGCCGGGGGCCTGCCTGGCCAATCGCCGCTTCGTCTGCGGCCGGGCCGGCTGTCCGACGGTCGGCTGCCATCCGGCCCTGGAGGACTGGGAACGCGCGGCGAGCGCCGATCCGGCGCGGGTGGCCACCTGGTGGCGCAACCGACCACACGGGGTGCTGCTGCCCACCGGGCGCTCCTTCGACGTGCTGGAGGTCGCCGCCCACCTCGGCCGGCACGTGCTGGACGCGGTGGCCGCCCACCCGGCCGGTTTCGGGGTGCGCGGGCCGGTCCTGGTCACCCCGACCGGCCGCTGGATGTTCCTGGTCCGCCCCGGCGACCCTCTCCGGCCGGAGTTGGAGAGCTGCTTCCACGTGGTCCGGCACGGTCCCGGCTCGTGGATCCCGGCACCGCCGACCCGGCTGCCCGAGGGAACGGTGCACTGGGCGGTCGCCCCCGAGCAGGCCCGCTGGCAGCTGCCCGACTCGTACCTCGTGCAGAACGCGCTGATCGAGGCGTTGCGGGCGGTTGGGGTCACGCTCACCTCGGAGCTGCTTCCCGGTCAGCTTCCCCTGCCCCGCCGCGGCTGCTGACCGACGTCTGACAGCGTCCTCCCCGGCCCCGGGCTCGTTGAACCGGGCGACGGCGCGTCCGCGCCAGAGCGGGGGTTGATCATGTCCACGGACGATGCGGCCCGGCACACCGGCGGCACCGAACCATTCCGGCACCACCGCCGCCCACGCCGGTGGGCCGGCACCCGGCCCTGGGGCACCCGCCCCGGCCGTCCCCGCCCCACCGGTTCCCGCCCCAACACCACCTACCGCCCCCTCCGCTGACCGCCCCGATCGCGCGCCGATCATGAGGTTGGCGGCGCGACACGCCGCTGCGGCCGCTGCCAACCTCATGATCACCGGGACAGAGCCGGGGCGGGGGTCAGTCGGCCAGGGGGAGGGTGCGGGAGTGGAGGAGGCGGGCGTCATCGGTGACCACGGCGTGCCGATGGTCGGGGAGTTGGTCCAGCCAGGTGATGCCGGCGCGGCCCATCGCGACGGCGGCGGTGGCGTACGCGTCGGCCACGCCGAGGTCCGTGCCGACCACGGTGACCGAGCGCAGACCCTGGGCCGGGGCACCCCGACGCGGGTCGACCACGTGGTGGCCGCGCTCGTACACCCCGGAGGTGGCGATCGCCAGGTCGGTGCCGGCCAGCACCAGGCAGGTGGCCATGGCGTCCCACGGGTGCCGCACGCCGATCCGCCACTTTTCGCCGGTGGCCGACCGGCCGCGTACCCGGACGTCACCGCCGGCGTTCAGGCAGTGATTGGCGGCCCCGGCCTCGACCAGCCGGTCCGAGGCGACCTGCGCCGACCAGCCCTTGACATAGCCGGACGGGTCCAGCCGTCCGGTGGCGTACACGTCGAAGAAGCCGTCCGTCTCCCGCCACAGGTCGGCGCAGCGGTCCAGCACCGCCCGCAGGTCGGCCGAGGCCTCGGCGAGCCGCAGCTCGCCCCGGTCGAACCGGCACAGCTCGCTGTCGTCCCGGTACGTGCTGAACCGGCCGTCGACCTCGCGGAGCCAGCCGAAGGTCTGCTCGGCCAGTTCGTGCAGCGTCGCGGCGGGCAGGTCGTCGGCCAGGTCGAGACTGATCGCCGTACCCATGATGTGTTCGACCCGGCGCAGGCCGGGCCGGGCGCCCTCGGTGGCCATCCCGGTCAGGCCCGGTCGAGCGCGGCCTGCAGCGACTGCCGGTACGCGTCGCTGGTGTAGGTGGCCCCGGAGACGGTGTTCAGGTTGGCGCCCTGCCGGGCGACCACCTCGCCGGAGGTGCCGCTGTAGCGCGCCTGCACGTCGTCGCTGCGCCGGCCGGACTGCCCGCCCTGCGGCATGCCGAGGGCGGTGGCGTCGACGATCCGGGTGCCGTTGAGGGTGATCCGCACCTGGAGCGAGCCGTACTTGTAGCTGACCACCGGCCCGGTGACCGTACGGGTGGCGGGCTTCGGCGCGCCGGTGCTGGGCTTCGGCGCGGCCGTGGTCGGCTTGGCGGTGCTGCCGGGCGTTGCGCCCGGGGTCCCGGCGGTGGCCTTCGCGCCCGGTTTCGCCGAGGCGCTCCCGGTCGGGGCGGTTCCGCGTGGATGGGCGGAGGCATCCGGCGCGGCCGGGGTGGGGCCGGGCGTCGACGGAGCGCCGGTGGCGACGGGTGCCTCGGCGACGGGCCGGTCCGGGACGACCTGGCTGGCGCCCGGCGAGCCCTTGAGCACCACCAGCACGGTGGTGCCGGCGGCCAGGCCGGTGATCGCGAGCAGCGCGCGACGCATGGGCGGAAGACCTTTCTACAGCTCGAAGGTGGCGAGATGGATCTGCCGTCGGGGGACCCCGGCCCGGCGCAGCACCCGGACGGCTTCGTCAACCAGGCCGCCCGGCCCGCAAAGGTAGACGTCGCGGCGGGTCAGGTCGGGCACCAGCCGGCGCAGCCCCTCCGGGTTCATCACCTGGCGCGGCCCGGGGTCGTCGCGGGAGCCGATCACGTACCACACGGAGGTGAGCCGGGCCCGGGCCAGCCAGTCCAGTTCCCGGTGCAGGAGCACGTCGGCCCGGGTCCGGGCGCGGTAGATGAGAGCGGCACCGGGCGGCAGCTCCTCCAGCATCGCCCGCAGCGGAGCGATGCCACTGCCCCCGGCGATCAACAGCGCCCGCTCCCGGGTCCGGTGCGCGGCGGTGAACGTGCCGGAGGGGCCCACCGCCCAGACCCGAGTGCCCGGGACCAGGTCCCGCAGCTCGGCGGTGTGCGCGCCGACCACCTTGACGGTGAGCCGCAGCCAGTGGTTGTTGCCCGCCGCGGAGACCGAGAACGGGTGCGACTGCCACCAGCAGCCGGGGTTGAGGAAGCGCCAGCGGAAGTACTGCCCGGCGAGCAGGTCGATCTGGTTGAGCCGGTGGCCGGTCAGGTAGATCGAGATGGTGTCCGGGCTCTCCGCCACCACGTCGGTGACCCGTAGCCGGTGGCGCAGGTTGAAGGCCAACGGGGCGATCACCCGGCCCCAGACCAGCGCGGCCACGACCAGCAGGTACGCGGCGACCCAGCCGGTGCGTACCGGGCCGGGCTCGTAGAGCTGCGCGCCGTTGCTGAACTGGTGCCCGTAGCCGAGCAGCAGCGCCAGGTAGCTGACCAGGTGCAGGTGGTACCAGAGCTCGTAGGGCAGCCGCCGGCGAACCGCCCGGACGGCGGTGACGCCGACCGCCACCATGATCCCGGCGGCCACGAACGCGGAGACCATGTCCTCGTAGTCGCTGAGCAGGGAGCCGACCTCGCCCACGATCGACCTGCGCTCCAGGCCGGCGTAGCCGACCACGAGCAGGGCGAGATGCGCGAGGACCGCCACGAGCAGGGTGGCGCCGAGATCCCGGTGCACCCGGGAGAGGCGCTCGCCGCCGACCCAGCGTTCCAACGCGCCGAGCCGGCTCATCATCAGCACCTGCACGAGCAGCAGGTAGCCGGCGACCAGGCCGGTGATCCGGCCGGCGGCGGTGAGCAGCTCGGTGGTGTCGGTCAGGGAGCCGGCCGGGGTGGCCAGCCACCAGGGCAGCACCGCCGCGACCACGCCGAGCCAGAACAGCGCGGCCAGGGCCCGCCGGCCGCCGGGCCCCCGGCGCGGCAGCCCCGGGTACGGGGCAGCCGGACGGCCGCCGTACGGGGGTGGCGTCCCGGCCCGGCGGCCAACGGAGTAGGTGTCCTGGAATGTCACGGGCACAGCTTCATCGGGGTAAATTCCTGTCGATCAGCGCCATTCAATTGGAAAGGGATTCGCGAGTCTACGCGCGCCGACAAACCAGTTGAAGGTTTCGACCCCTCCGCGCTGTCTCCGACGTTCTGGACTCAAGCAAATTTAAGGCGCAGATAAGCCCTGCCTGAGGTGCGCGACCCGAAAGCGCATTGCCTCGCGGCGTTGCCCGATTCGATCGAAAGAAGCGGTAGCGGCAGCGCGTGACCCGCCGCCGTTTCGGGTAAGCCGCCGAACCGCTGAAGCCGTGAGGGGAGCACCGCCATGCTCAGCAAAGAGGATCAGCGCAGGTTCGAACAGATCACCCGCCAACTGCGGGAGAGCGACCCGCAGTTCTTCGCCCGCCTCGAGGACCGGGCCCGGGCCCGGCGAGGCCGGTACCTGATGCTGTTGACGATCGTGCTGTGGGCCTCGCTGCCGGCGATGACCGTACTGGCCGGACGGCTGGCCGGCGCGATCTGCGCCTTGGTGCTGCTGGCCAATGCCGGGTTCATGTGGCGCTTCCGGCGGCGCTGGCTATGACGACGGGTCCGCGTCCGTCGTCGGCCCACGGCCGAACTCCCGGTACGCCCGGCGTAGCCGCTCGACGAGGCCGGGGCCGCCGATCGCCGCCCCGGGCGGGGCGAGCTGACGCAGCAGCAGCTCCGGCCCGGTCGCCAGGGTGGGTGGCCGGTCGGGCAACGGCACCGGTGGCAGCCAGAACCGGTCCACCGCGTCGGCCAGCGGCGCCGGCGGCAGCCCGCCGAGCACCCGGGCCGCGCCGGCGACCGGGAGCGCACCGGCTGCGGACCGGTCGTCCGGCCCACCCGTCGTCGCCGTCCGGTCGGTCGGCGCCTCGGTCGGGGTGGCGCCGCGCAACGTACGCAACCGTGCGAGCAGCTCGGCCCGGCTTCGACCGCGCCAGTGCAGGAGCTGGAACGGGTCGGCGTCGAACGCCTCGGCGAGCAGGTAGAAGCTGGCCGCCAGGTGTTTGCACGGGACCGCGAAGTCGGGGCAGCCGCAGCGCTGCGTCAGCTCGACCACGTCGGCCGGGAAGAGCGGCGCGCCCGCCGCGGCGAACACCTCCTCCAGTTCGGCCGGCAGGTCACCGGCGAGCAGCCGGGCGCTGAAGAACGCCTGCCCGGCCAGGTCCGCCTCGATCCGCTGCCACACCTCGTCCGGGTAGGCCGCCAACCCGATCCGCACGGGGTACGGCTTGGGCCGGGAGCCCTGCACGCTGGCGGTGACCAGCCCGGGGGCGACGTCGAGCCGGAGCACCTGACCCCGGCGCGCGTACGCCTTGCCCCGGGTGAGCCGGGTGCCGAGCGCGAAGGACTCCAGCACCTCCAGGAACCGCCGCGACCACCAGGAGCGCCCGATCGCGCCCCGGGTGCTGCGCGCCCGCAGGCCGCCCTCGACCCGGCGCGGCGGCCCGAACTCGGCGAACCGCGAACGATCGTCCGAGGTGGTCACTCCACCACCGCCCCGGGCTCCAGCGCGAACAACCCCCGCAGCGTCTCGGTGGAGAGTTCGGTGACCCACTGCTCGCCGCTGCCCACCACCCGCTGCGCCAGGCTGCGCTTCTCCGCGATCATCGCGGCCACCTTCTCCTCCACCGTGCCGGCGCAGACGAACTTGCGTACCTGCACGCGGCGGCGCTGGCCGATGCGGAACGCCCGGTCGGTGGCCTGGTCCTCGACCGCCGGATTCCACCAACGGTCCACATGCACCACATGGTTCGCCGCGGTCAGGGTCAGCCCGGTGCCGCCGGCCTTGAGCGACAGCACGAACAGCGGAGGCCCGTCCGGGGCCTGGAAGCGGGTCACCATGGCGTCCCGATCGGCCTTGCCGACCCCGCCGTGCAGGTAGAGCACCTCCCGGCCGGTACGGGCGGACAGGTGCCCGCGCAGCATCCCGCCGAACTCCGCGTACTGGGTGAACAGCAGGGCCTTCTCCCCCGCCGCGAGGACCTCGTCGACGATCTCCTCGAGCCGTTCCAGCTTGCCGGAACGGCCGGGCAGGGCGGAGCCGTCGTGCAGCAGCTGCGCCGGATGGTTGCAGACCTGCTTGAGCCGGGTCATGGTGGCCAGCACCAGCCCGCGGCGTTCCATCCCGTCGCTGGATTCGATCTTCGCCATCATGTCGTCGACCACCGCCCGATAGAGCGCGGCCTGCTCGGCGGTGAGGTTGCAGAGCACCTCCATCTCCAGCTTCTCCGGCAGATCGGAGATGATCGACGCGTCCGTCTTGAGCCGGCGCAACACGAACGGGCCGGTGATCCGGCGCAGCCGCTCGGCCACCTCGGCGTCCCCGTGCCGCTCGATCGGCTCGGCGAACCTCTTCCGGAACGTGGCGGCCGGACCGAGCAGGCCGGGGTTGGCGAACTGCATGATCGACCAGAGGTCGGCGAGGCGGTTCTCCACCGGCGTACCGGTGACCGCGACCCGGTGCCGCGCGGGCAGCGAGCGGACCGCCTCGGCCTGCCGGGTGGCGGCGTTCTTGATGGCCTGCGCCTCGTCGACCACCACCCGGTGCCAGTCGATCCCGGCCAGGTCGACCGCGTCCCGAGCGGCCACCGAGTAGGTGGTGACGACCAGGTCCGCCGCGTGCACGGCCGCGGCGAACTCCGCGCCCCGGGCCCGCTCGGCACCATGATGCACGTGTACGCGCAGCTCCGGCGCGAACTTCGCCGCCTCCCGCTGCCAGTTGCCGACCAGCGACATCGGACAGACCAGCAGGGTGGGCCCGGCCTCCGGCGGGTCCCCGGCGAGCAGGGAGAGCAGCTGCACGGTCTTGCCCAGCCCCATGTCATCGGCGAGGATCCCGCCCAGCCCGAGCGACTGGAGGAACGCCAGCCAGGCCAGCCCACGCCGCTGGTACGGCCGCAGCGTCCCGGCGAAGCCGGGCGGCGGGTCGGCCGGGGTGAGCCGCCGCTCCGCCGCCCCGGCCAGCAGCTCGCCCAGCGCGCCGTCGGCGGTCACCTCCAGCACCGGCAGCTCGTCGGGGCGGTCGGCGTCGGCCAGACCCATCCGGAGCAGGTCGGCCACGGTCAGCTCCCCGGCCGAGCGGAGCAGCCGCAGCCCGGCGGCGAGCCGCTGCGGGTCCAGCTCGACCCAGCGCCCCCGCAACCGGACCAGCGGGGACTTCAGCTCGGCCAGCGAGGCCAGCTCCTCGGCGGTCAACGGCTGGTCGCCGAGGGCCACCTCCCAGCGGTAGTCCACCAGGGCGTCCAGCCCGAGCGCGCTGGTCGCGGCGACCGCGCCCGGGGCGGTGCGGCTGCGCGCCCGCAGCCGGGCGCCGAGCCGGGACGAGGGCCGTCGCCACCAGGACGGCAGGAGCACCCCGAACCCGGCCGCGTGCAGGACCGGCGCGCCCTCGCGGAGGAACCGGTGGGCCGCGTCCGCGTCCAGGTCCGTCCCTTCGGGCGTGGCGGTCCGCAACGCGTCCTCCAGCTCCGGCCAGAGCCGGCTGGCCCGGCCCAGCTCGGCCAGCAGCGTCTCCTGCGGGTCGACGCCACGCCCGGCCAGCGCGGGTGCCGACCCCTGCCAGACATCCGCCGCGTCGACCACCAGGCCCGGCTCGTCGGTCGGTTGCAGACCGAACTCGACCCGCCAGGAACCCCCCTCGACCAGCTCGGCCACCGGGTCGGCGTCCGGCTCGACCAGCCGGAAGGCGGCCCGTACCGCGCCGCCGGCGGCGTCCCGCTGCCAGGCGTCCAACTCAGCGCGGAGGGTGTCCAGGGCGGCTGGCTCGGTGGTGAAGGCGCGCTCCGGCCCGGTGAGCGCGGCCAGCCAGCGGGGCACCGGCCCGCCGGGCCGCATGCCACGGTGCAGCGAGGTGTCGGCCAGGACGGCCCGCGCGGCCGCGTCGGTCAGCGCGTCCAACGCTTCGGCGACCAGTTCCCCCGGCTCGGCGGCGGCCGCCGTGGCTCGGGTCACGGCGGCGCGGGCGGCCCGGGTGATCTGCCAGTCGACGGCGGCGCGGGCGGCCGGGGGCAGGGCGAGGGCCAGCGAGCGCGCCCAACCCGCGTCCGTGCCGGTGAGCAGGGGCCGCCAGACCGCCCGCGCGGTCGCCACGTCCGACTCGTGGGTCGGGTCGGTCACGCCGGGCAGGACCCGGCCGCGGGCGACCAGGTCGGCCGTGAAGTCGGCCAGCTCGGCCAGGTGGCGCAGGCTCGCCCCGGCCACGGCACCGGTCGACTCCAGTGCCCGAAGCAGGGCGAACGCGGCGTCCGGGGCGTACGCGAGGGCGGGGACGCGCCAGCCGGCGAGGGTGACCGGACCGCGGACCGGTTCCTCGACGGCGGTCCGGACCAGCTCCGGCGAGTCGAGCGGTGAGCCGGCCCGGGTGGGCAGGCTGAGCAGCACGGACGCCGGTTCGGCGGCCGGGTCGCCGAGGGTGGCCGCGAGGGTGGCGTGGTCGGCGGCGAACGGATGCGGACGCTCGCGTGGGGCACGGCCGGGGCGGCGGGGGGCGCGGGGCGGCCGGGTGGTGTCCTCGGCCCAGACGGCGAGCCCGGAGCCGGGCAGCCACAGCCCGTGGATGACCAGCACGACTCCCCCTCGACGACGCCCGGGCCAGGATAGGCGGCCCCGGGCGGCTACTGTCGGCGGCGTGGTCGATCTGCTCGTGATCGGTGGCCTGGGGGTGGACATCCGCGCCCGGGTGCCCGCGCTTCCGCTGCCCGCCGCCGACTCGCTGAGCGTACCCCCGGTCGAGCTACGGATCGGCAACACCGGTGCCGGCGTGGCGCTCGCCGCGCACGCGCTCGGCCTGCGGGTGGCGTTGGTCGACGTGCTGGGCGCCGATCCGGCCGGGGAGGTGGTCCGGGCCGCGCTGGCCCGCACCTCGATACGGGTCGTGCTGGCCGACGCCCCGGCCGGCACCCGCCGCTCGGTGAACCTGGTCGACCCGGCCGGCCGCCGGATGTCGCTCTACGACCCGCGCCCCTGGTCCGGCCCGGCACCGTTCGCGGCGGCGGAGCTGGCCGCGCTGGTACGGGACGCGGCGCACGTACACGTGTCGATCATGGATTGGGCCCGGGACGCGCTGCCGGCGCTGCGCGCGGGCCTCGGCGCTGGTGCAGCCCTCTCCACCGACCTGCACGACTGGGACGGCGAGAACGACTATCACCGGCCCTTCGCCGAGGCGGCCGACCTGGTCTTCGTCAGCGACGTCCGGCTCGGCGACCGGGCCGGGCAGGTGGCTGCCGGGCTGGTGCCGCGGACGGTGCTGGTGACCGGCGGCGCGGCGGGCGCGACGCTGCACGGGGTGGACGATGCGCCGACCCGGGTGCCCGCGGCGACCCCGCCCGCCCCCGTGGTGGACACCAACGGCGCGGGCGACGCCTTCGCGGCCGGCCTGATCGCCGCCCGACTGCGCGGCGCATCCCCGCTCGACGCGGCCCGGTACGCGGCCCGGGTGGCCGCCGCCGCGTGCACCCACGACGGGATGGAGTATCCGCCCGGCCTGCTGCCGCGAGGCTGACGCCGGCCAGAGCACCTCTTGATCAACTTTCCGTGTGCGGCATGTTGTGGTCACGCGAGACCACTCGTCGCCGCACCCGGAATTGATCATTTCGAGTACAGCCCGGTCTGCGCCGGGGCAGGATGGGCGCATGGCTTCCACCGTGCAGATCCTCCTGGTGGGCGGCGTGGCCGACGGCGAGACGGTCACCGTCGAACTGGACAGCAACGGCCGGCCGCCGCTGACCCATCACCACCTCGGCGCCGAAGGGCTGGCCGAGGCTCAGATCTACGAGCTGGAGTCGGCCGACCACGGAGGCCAGCCCTGGATCTACACCTGGCGCGGCCCGGCGGCCTGAGCCCGATCTCGGGGCAACTGGGTGCTGGCTGGTCGCGCCCATCAATCCCGAGCTCCCGCACGACGAGCTGTCACATTTGCCCACTATTTTCAGCCGGCCTCAGTGGGGGACCCGCACCTCGGTGGCCCGGGTGAGGGCCCGCGAGCGGATGCTGTCCAGCACGCCCCGGGTGACCTGTGAGGTGGCTCGGGCCTGGTCGCAGGCCTTGGCCACCAGTCGGGCGGTTTGCTCGGCCCGCGACTCCCGCTCGTCCCAAAGTCGGTCCACCTCGGCCAGCAGCGGGCCCTCCACCTCGCGTTCCACGCCGCGCAGCGCCGGCACCCCGAGCCGCTGGGCCAGGTCGAAGACCTTGCCGGCGTACGGCAGGGGCAGGAACGGCGTACCGACCATAGCGGCGAAGATCAGGAAGTGCAGGCGCATACCGACCGCCAGGTCGAAGTGGCGCATCAGGCCAAGAATCTGCCCGGGTGTGTAGTCGCCGTGCAGGATCCGGCCTCGCTCGGCGGTGGTCATGTGCGACATCACCCCGTGCGCGTGCCGGATGTCGTCGCGTTCCATCGGGACGAAGAGCACGTGCGCGTCGATCCGGTGCACCAGGAAATCGCCGATCTGGGCGAGCAGTCGGTGGTAGCCGTCGATGTCGAGACGCTCCGCGGCGCGTCCCGGCTCGCGCACGCTCAGCCCGACCAGCCGTTTGCCCGCCGGGACGCCCTCCTCGCGCAGCCAGCATTCCGGGAAGTCGTCCGGTTCGAGCAGGAACGCCGGGTCGGCGGTGACGGTGACCGGGTTCAGCAGACCGGCTTCCTCCAGCACCATCCGGGACTCCTGGTCGCGTACGGTCACCTCGGTCGCCCCGGCCAGGGTTTCCCGTACCATCCCGGTGTCCACGGTGTCGCTGAGCGGGCCGACGCCGACCGCGTAGGTGAGCAGCGGCAGCCCCCGTTCCTGGGCGACCCGGACCACCCGCAGGTAACGGCGTGCCTCACGGTTGTAGAGGATGCCGCCGCCGCCCAGGATGAGCAGGTCGAGTTCGGCCAGGATCAAGGACGAGTCGGCCCGGCTGACCCCCTCCCAGGGCACCGCTTCCACGTCCGGATGGGCCTGCGCGGTGTGGTCCGGGTTCCGGGAAAATACGATGATCCGGGCGTTCGGCTCCAGGCGCCTCAGATCGGACAGGAGGCCGGTGAGGATCGCCTCGTCGCCGAGGTTCCGGCCGCCGTACGAGCCGAGCACGCCGATGGTCAGTCCGGCGTCATCCGTCATCCGCTGCCCCTCCCCAGACGCGTTCCGGGCCGGTTTCCCACTGTGCGGGTGGACATACCCGCGCCGACCAGACGGGAGACCAGGGGGCGGAATCAGCTCAGCTGAGCGATCGCCTCAGGCGGGCGGGCGGAGTTCGTGGGTGAGGAACGGCAGGGCGACGGCCGGCAGCGCCGGTGACCCGACGATGTCGTAGTGGGTCAGGCCGGGCAGCACGGCCAGCCGGGACACCGGGCGGTCGGTGCCGTCCCGGCCGGCGTCCCGGTGCCCGCCACCGAGCAGCCCGAAGAACTCCGCCATGTGACTGACCGGGATGGAGTCGGCGTCGGCATACACCAGCAGCGCCGGCAGGGCGAGGGCGGCCACCTCGGCGGACCAGTCGTACTCGCGGCGCAGCAGCTCTCCGGTCTTGGCCCAGAGCGTCGGCCAGTCCTGCGGGCGGGGCGCCACCCGTTCGTACAGCTCGTGGGGCGGGGTGCCCCGCATCTGCTCGGCCACCCGCTCGTCCTGGGCCGCCATCGCGGCCAACACTTCCGGGTACCAGCCCCGCCGCCGGCACGGGGTGGAGACCAGCACCAGGCGGCGGACCCGGTCGGGATGCTGGATCGCGGTACGCAGGGCCACCCCGCCGCCGAGCGAGTAGCCCAACAGGTCAACCTCCGGCAGGTCGAGGTGGCGCAGCAGCGCGTCGATGTCGTCGGCCATCGACTCGTACCGCAGGGGGCGGTCGACGTCGGCGGTGCGGCCGTGGCCCTGCAGGTCGACCGCGATCACCTGTCGGCGGGCGGTGAGGGCAGGTCGGATCGGGGCGAACATCTCCACCGCGCCGTAGCCGCCGTGCAGCAGCACCAACGGCCGGCCGGCCCCGTGCACCTCGTACCAGAGGCGCAGCCCGTTGACGTCCGCGTAGCTCATGTCCGTTACAACGAGGGCGGCCGGCCGGCGCGGCGCAGGCCCTCATCAGGTAGTGCCCGTGCGGCCGGTCCGGCTCGCGGGTGAGCCGGCCGGCGATCATGCGGTCGGCCTCGCCGGGGAAGTTTGCCGCCCAGTGCGGGCAGCGCCCACCGGCGGCGGCGACGGCGGCCTCCTCGGCGGGCCACAGGCGCAGCACAAGACGGTCGGTGGTCAGGTCGGTAAAGGACAACGCGATTCTCCAAGGTCGTGGAGCGACCCGGGTCGCGGTGATTACCCAGTCAGGAGACGCGACCCGGAAGAGGGCATGGCAGGAGAAGCTCATGGCAGTCCATGGCCTCATCTCCCCTGCGCCTCACGACGGTCGCGTGGTCCGCGCGGCGGCACTCTAACCCATGATCCGGATACGCCGCGCCCCCGCTGCCTCGGGCCAGGGGGCAGCGGGGGCGCGACGAGGATCCGGTCAGCTGACGCCGGTGACGGCCTTGACCAGGTTGATGCCGAAGTAGACCACGAACGCGCCGGAGACAGCCCACATCAGCGGGTGGATCGTCCGGGCCTTGCCCTGCGCCACCCGGATGGCCACCCAGCTGACGAAGCCGGCGCCGATACCGTTGGTGATCGAGTAGGTGAACGGCATGAGGGTCATGGTCAGGAACGCCGGGACCGCGATGCCCACGTCGGTCAGGTCGATGTCCTTGACCTGGCGGATCATCATCGCGCCGACGATGACGAGGGCCGGGCCGGCGGCCTCGCTCGGCACCAGCGACACCAGCGGGGTGAGCAGCAGCGCGCCGAGGAAGAGCAGACCGGTCACCACGCTGGTCAGGCCGGTACGCCCACCGTCCGCGATGCCGGAGGAAGACTCGACGTACGTGGTGGCCGAGGAGGCGTTGCCCGCGCCACCGGCGACCGCGGCGACACCGTCGACGAAGAGCACCTTGCCCAGCCGGGGCATGTCGGTGCCGTCCGAGTTGGTCAGGCCGGCCTGCTTGGCCAGGCCGACGGTGGTGCCCATCACGTCGAAGAAGTCCGCGAGGACCAGGGTGAAGACCAGCAGCAGCGCGGTCATCACGCCGACGTGGGCGAACGAGCTGAACGACACGTTGCCGAGCAGGTGCAGGTCGGGCGCCTTGACCAGCGGGTCCGGCAGGGTGGGGACGTTGAGCCGCCACCCGCCCGGGTTGGGCGTGCCGTCGGCGAGGACGGCCCCGCCCGGCTTGGCGAAGGCGTTGACGATCGCCGCGAGGACGGTGGTGACCACGATGCCGATCAGGATGCCGGCCTTCACCTTGCGGGCGACCAGGATGCCGGTGAGCAGCAGGCCGACCACGAAGATGACCGTGGGCCAGCCGCGCAGCGTGCCGTCAGCGCCGAGCTGCACCGGCACGCCCTCGCCGGCTCGGACCAGACCACCGTCGACGAGGCCGATCATGGCGATGAACAGGCCGATACCGGCGGCGATGGCCGCTTTCAGCGAGGCCGGGATAGCCCGGAAGACGGCCTTCCGGAAGCCGGTCAGCACCAGCACGGTGATGATCAGGCCCTCGATGACGACCAGGCCCATCGCCTCGGCCCAGGTCATCTGGGAGGCGACGGCGTACGCGACGAAGGCGTTCAAACCCAGGCCGGTCGCCACAGCGAACGGCACCCGGCCGACGACCCCCATCATGATCGTCATGACCGCCGCGACGAGGCAGGTGACCCCGGCGACCGGCCCCATGCCGAGCAGGTTGTTGTTCTTGTCGGGCGCGGTGCCGATGATCAGCGGGTTGAGCACGACGATGTACGACATCGCCGCGAAGGTGGTGATCCCGGCGAGCACCTCGCGCTTGACTGTCGAACCGCGGCGGGTGATCTCGAAGAAGCGGTCGAGGCGGCCGTGCTCGGCGGTTTCCGACGACTTGACCGGGGCAGCAGGATCCTGCGTAGACACGCTCATGGCGTGGCCTTACTCCGTTCCGGGTTGGGCCCGCCGGACACGCCGGTCGAGCAGGGGGGGGTGCAGCCGTCCCGATGCGGTTGGCCCGGAGAACGTCGGAACGGCTGGGCTCCACGGATCCCCGTGAAGCGCTACGAAGCCGCACCCTGATCGGATGGCGACTTCGCGTACCAGCTTAACCGCCGGGTAACGGCAGCTGACCTGCGCCTACCCTTACCTCCGCAGGGAGGGTGGGCAAGGTCACGTCATAATCGGCGGCAGCGGTCAGCTGGGGCAGGCGCCGGCGAAGAGCGAGACGACCACCCGCACCGGCTGGGCACCGTCGGCCGTGACATCCAGCGGTACGCACCGGCGCCCCTTGACGAAGAAGCCGCCGACGAACCAGGTGTCGCCGTCCGGGCAGGCGGTGAACCGCACCCCGTCCACCGGCCGGTATCCCCACGCCTGGCCGTACCTGAGGCCGGCCTGGCCACGCGCCTCCCGGCCGATCATGACCGTCGCGGTGGTGCCGGCCCGGATGCCCACCCCGACCTTGTAGTGGCCGCCGTCGGCATCCTGGTAGCCGAAGGAGGCGGGATCTCCGGTCGCCATCGCCTTGAGTCCTCGCCAGATCACCGGACCGGCGACGACGTCATCGGGGCCGGGCGGGGTCGGCGTCGGCTCGGTCATGTGCGCCTCGCCGGGCCCGCAGCTGACCGGCCGGGGAACCTCGTCCGCCTCAGGGCCGGCTGCGGAGATCGTGACCTCGGTCTGCGCGCTGACGGTGGCGGTGGAGCTGGCCGCGGTCGTGGCCGGACGGCCGGCGCGGCCCTCGGACGTGCAGCCGGTGACCACCAGAAGCGCGGTGACGCCCGCGAGGGCCCCGCGCACCGTGTTCCGCATCGCCGACCTCCCGCCTACACCCTAGGGAGCCCGTCAACTCGATGCCGGGGCCGGGCCGGCGAGGACGCGGGCCTTTCGGAATGAATGAGCGACCCGAAGGATTCGCTTCCGCCGGTCGGTCCGGACTCGCCGTGGAACCCGCTGCTCTGGTTGTTCGAGATCGGCCGGGTGGTGGCGATGTTCGTCTACCCGGTCGCGTTCGTGGTCCTGCTGCTCGGGGCGGTTGCCGTTCTCCGCACCCGGCACATCGGCGACCGGAAGCATTCGGCTGGCTCGTCATCGGCACCGGGGTGTGGCTCGCGCTGACGGCGCTCGCCCTGACGCCGTACGGCGCCCAACTGCACGTCTGGCTGGTCGACTGAAGCCGTGCTGGTGGAATGTGGTGGGCGCGGCAGGTTTCGAACCTGCGACCCCTCGCTTGTAAGGCGAGTGCTCTCCCACTGAGCTACGCGCCCGGAACGCCCGTACGGCGGGCCGGAGGTCCGGCAAGCTTACCTGCCGGCCTCCGGCCCAACGCAACGGCGTGCCTGGGGTGGGATCAGGCGGCGGCTGCCTCGGCCAGAGCCTTGCGCCACGCCTCCTGGTCGCGGGGCTCACCGGGCAGGTTCATCTCGGCGAACCGGACCACGCCGGCCTTGTCGATCACGAAGGTGCCCCGGTTGGCGATACCCGCGACGTCGTTGAAGACGCCGTACGCCTGGGCCACCGCGCCGTGCGGCCAGAAGTCGGCCAGCATCGGGAACTGGTAGCCCTCCCGGTCGGCCCAGATCTTGTGGGCGTACACCGAGTCGACGCTGACGGTCAGCACCTGGACGTCATCGTTGACGTACGTGTCGAGGTTGTCCCGCACCTCGCACAGCTCGCCCTGGCAGATGCCGGTGAAGGCGAGTGGGTAGAACACCAGCAGCACGGCCTGCCGGCCGCGGAAGTCGGAGAGCCGGACCTCCTGGTTGTTCTGGTCCTTGAGCACGAAGTCCGGCGCCTCGGTGCCAACCTCGATGGGCATGCGTACTCCTTGGATCGGGTCTGAAAATGATCAGCGTGCCACACCCGGCGACGAGCGCCGCCGGGTGGCGTCCGGCGAGCTACTTCCTGGATTTCGACCCGCGCCGGAGCACGAGGCGGGCGCCGCTCCAGTCCCGGCCCGCGTTGATCGTGGAGGTCTGCTGGAGGCCTGCGGTCTGCGCGCTCTCCGCGACCTCGCTCGGCTCGACGTGACCGTCCCGGCCGGCCTTGGGCGTCAACAGCCAGACCACCCCGTTGTCGGCCAGCGGCCCGAGGGCGTCGACGAGGAGCTCGAAGAGGTCACCGTCGCCGTCGCGGTACCAGACGAGAACGGCGTCGACGACTTCGTCGGTGTCCTCGTCCACCAGTTCCCCACAGCGGTCGGTCAGGGCGTCGCGGAGATCCTGGTCGACGTCATCGTCGTACCCCATCTCCATGACGACCATCCCCGGCTCGATCCCGAACCGGTCCACCAGGCTGCGTACCCCGTCGGCGGCCTGACCAGCGGTCGCGCTCACTGTCGCGTGCCTCCTCATCTCAATCCCTACTCGCGACGTCGTTCGACGCCGTTCCGCCAAGTCCACACAGTTGTGCCTCCCTGCGCAAGTGGCGCACCGGGTGGAACGGAATTTACCGTGCCAGCAGCGTACGGGCACCCTGGGTGATGGCTTCCTCCGATACCAGGACCTGCCGCGCCGCCGGGCCTAATGGTACAAAAGAGTCAAGCCCGGCCACTCTGTGCGCCGCACCCACATATCCGCCGTCCACCAGCGCGGCGATCACCCCCTCGCCCACCCCGCCCGACCGGCGGGTCTCGTCCACGACCAGCACCCGCCCGGTGGCCGAGGCCTCCCGGACGATGTCGGCGACCGGCAGCGGGGCGAGCCAGCGCAGGTCCACCACCCGGCTGCCGATGCCCTCGTCGGCGAGGGTGGCCGCGGCCCGCAGCGACATCCGCACCCCGTTGCCGAAGGTGATGATCGTGACGTCCTCGGCCGAGCCCACCCCGTACACCCGGGCCCGGCCGATCGGCACGTGGCGCGCGGCCCAGGCGCCCGGCTCGGCGTACTCGCCCAGCCACCCGTCGTCGCCGTCGGCGTAGAGGTCACGGGTGTGGTAGAGCGCGATCGGCTCCAGGAAGACGCAGACGCTCCCGTCCACCACCGCGGCGGCCAGGCAGGCCCGGAGCATCGGCGCGGCGTCGTCCGGCCGCGCCGGCACCGCGATCACCAACCCCGGCACGTCCCGGAGTACGGCCACCGAGTTGTCGTTGTGGAAGTGCCCGCCGAACCCCTCCTGGTAGGCCAGCCCGGCTACCCGGACGACCATCGGGTTGCGGAACGCCCCTCGGGAGAAGAACCGCATGGTCGCGGCCTCGCCCCGGAGCTGGTCCTCGGCGTTGTGCAGGTACGCGAGGTACTGGATCTCGGGCACCGGCAGCATCCCGGCGACGCCGGCGCCCAGCCCGAGCCCGAGGATCGAGGTCTCGTCGAGCAGCGTGTCGAAGACCCGGGCTGCCCCGAACCGGTCCCGCAGCCCCTTGGTCACCCCGTACACCCCGCCCTTGGCGGCGACGTCCTCGCCGAACACGACCGTCCCCGGGTGGTCCAGCATCCCGTCGGCGAGCGCCGCGTTGATGCTCTGCGCCAGGGTCAGTGGCCCGGCCAGTTCGGGCGGCTTGCCGCCGAACGCCTCGGCCCGGGCGGCCGCGTTCGGCCCGGCCGCGCGGGCCGCCGCCTCGGCCACCGCTTGGGAGATCCGGACCGGCCGGCGCGGGGCCAGCTCCGCCAGCACCTCGGCCGGGGACGCCAGCTTCGGCTCGTCGAGCACCTCCTCGGCGATCCGGCGGACCTGCCAGCCACGCTCGTCGTACCGGGCCAGCAGTTCCTCACCGGTGGCGTAACCGGCCGCCACCAGCAGCCGCGCCGTGGCCAGCAGCGGGTCACGCGCGGCGTCCGCGTCGAGCTCGGCCGGGCTCCGGTACGCGGTCTCCGCGTCGGCCCCGGCGTGCCCCATCAGCCGTACGGTGCTCAGGTGCAGCACGGCCGGCCGCCGATGCCGGCGCACCCAGGTCGCCGCCTGGTCCGCCACCCGGTACGCCTCGACCGGATCGGTGCCGTCGGCGGCGAAGTACCGGATTCCCGGCCTGGCCCGCAGCGTCGCCTCGACCCAGCCCTTCGGCGAGCGGACGCTGATCCCGAGCCCGTTGTCCTCGCAGACGAACAGGACCGGGATACGCAGGCCGGTGTGGTCGTACCAGCCGGCGGTGTTGAACGCGGCCGTGGCGGTGGCGTGGTTGACCGAGGCGTCCCCGAACGAGCAGACCACGATCGCGTCCGGCGGCCACGGCGAGCCGGCGCCGGCGTCCCCGCCGGTCTCGGGCACCGCCCCGCCGGTCTCGGGCACCGCCCCGCCGGCCTCGGGCACCGCCCCGCCGGGCCGCCGGCCACCGCCGACGCGGCGCAGCCGTTCCAGGGCGAGCCCCATGCCGACCGCCCGGGGCAGGTGGGACGCGATGGTGGAGGTGGTCGGGATGACCGCGAGATCGGCGCGGCCGAACACCTTGTGCCGCCCACCGGCGATCGGCTCCCGCGCCGAGGCGACCATGCCACGCAGCACGTCCCGCGCCGCCTGCGCGTACCCGTCACCGGGATCCGGCGTGGGCGGGGTCGTGGCCACCGGCACGTCCGGAGCCGGGAAATCGCCTGCCGCCTGCGCGGCGCGGACGCAGTAGAAGGCGCCGGAGCGGTAGTGCAGCAGGGCTGGGTCGGTCGGCTGCAGCGCGGCGGCCACCGCGGCGTTGCCCTCGTGGCCCGCCGAGCCGATCGTGTAGTAGCCCTCCCCGAAGCCGCGCAGCCACCGGCCGGCGAGGTCCAGCAGCCGGCTGGTCACCTGGGCGTCGAAGATGGCCAACGCCTGCGCTCCGGTCAACGGCCCACCGTCGGACAGCGGTTCACCCAGGTCACGGCGCCGGGCGGGGTTGCCGAGCGCGCCCAGCGCCGCCCGGAACCGATCGTCGAGATCCTGCGGGGTCACATCGGACAGCATTACCGACGCGGGCCCATGTCGCCCACTCGAACACGTTCCGCCTCGGTGCCGGGAAGGTCAGGCCGGCAGGAAGGAGAAGCGGACGTTGCGGGTGGGGTTGTCGCCGTTGGTGTCGACCAGGCAGAGAGACTGCCAGGTGCCCAACGCCAGCCGCCCGTCGAGCACCGGCAGGGTCGCGTACGGGGGAACGAACGCGGGCAGCACGTGGTCCCGGCCGTGCCCGGGCGAGCCGTGCCGGTGTCGCCAGCGGTCGTCGGTGGGGAGCAGGTCGTCGAGCGCGCGCAGCAGGTCGGTGTCGGAGCCGGAGCCGGTCTCGATGATCGCCAGCCCGGCGGTGGCGTGCGGCACGAAGACGTGCAACAGGCCGTCGCCCTGTCCGGCGACGAAGCGCTCGGCCTCGGCGGTGATGTCCCGGACGGTCGGCCGGGACCCGGTCTGAATGGTGATCACATCGGTGCGCACACCCGCATTCTGGCCCGGCCGGCGCCCCACTGTCGGCTTCGGGCCGGATCACGCGATGTTACTGGCGGGTACCTGTGTTCAGCGTCGCGTCTGAGGGAGGGAGGCGTGACGGAACGCGTCACGAGAGGGCAGGATGGGCGCAAGAGACCTATCCCACACAGAACTGAGGGAACGCCAGTGGCTACGGAACGCAAGCGCCCGGTGATCACCGCTGGTCTGCCGAGCCAGCTTCCGGACATCGACCCCGAAGAGACCAGCGAATGGGTCGAGTCGCTCGACGGTGTCATCGACGAGCGCGGGACGAAGCGCGCCCGCTACGTCATGCTGCGCCTGCTGGAGCGGGCCCGCGAGCGCCAGGTCGGGGTGCCGTCGCTGACCACCACCGACTACATCAACACCATCGCTCCGGAGCGCGAGCCGTGGTTCCCGGGTGACGAGCACATCGAGCGGCGGATCCGGGCGTACATCCGGTGGAACGCCGCCATGCTGGTGCACCGGGCGCAGCGCCCCGAGATCGGCGTGGGTGGCCACATCTCCACCTTCGCCAGCTCCGCGTCCCTCTACGAGGTGGGCTTCAACCACTTCTTCCGGGGCAAGAACCACCCGGGCGGCGGCGACCAGATCTTCTACCAGGGCCACGCCTCCCCCGGCATGTACGCGCGGGCGTTCATGGAGGGCCGGCTCAGCGCCGACCAGCTCGACGGCTTCCGGCAGGAGCTGTCGCACCCGGGCGGCGGGCTTCCTTCCTACCCGCACCCACGGCTGATGTCGGACTTCTGGGAGTTCCCCACCGTGTCGATGGGCCTCGGCCCGATCAACGCGATCTACCAGGCCCGGTTCAACCGTTACCTGCACCAC
This sequence comes from Micromonospora sp. NPDC006766, assembly GCF_040636055.1. Taxonomy (NCBI): domain Bacteria; kingdom Bacillati; phylum Actinomycetota; class Actinomycetes; order Micromonosporales; family Micromonosporaceae; genus Micromonospora; species Micromonospora sp. NPDC006766. The sequence continues at coordinate 78,414 of NZ_JBEYIX010000008.1, forward strand.
CGGGGCATCAAGGACACCTCCCAGCAGCACGTCTGGGCCTTCCTCGGTGACGGCGAGATGGACGAGGTCGAGTCGCTCGGCGCGATCGGCGTGGCCGCCCGCGAGGAGCTGGACAACCTCACCTTCGTGATCAACTGCAACCTGCAGCGGCTGGACGGCCCGGTCCGGGGCAACGGCAAGATCATGCAGGAGCTGGAGGCGTTCTTCCGGGGCGCCGGCTGGAACGTCATCAAGGTCGTCTGGGGTCGGGAGTGGGATCCGCTGCTCGCGGCGGACACCGACGGCGCGCTGGTCAACCTGATGAACACCACGCCCGACGGCGACTACCAGACCTACAAGGCGGAGTCCGGGGCGTACGTCCGGGAGCACTTCTTCGGCCGCGACCCGCGCACCCGCAAGATGGTCGAGCACCTCAGCGACGACGAGATCTGGAACCTCAAGCGGGGTGGCCACGACTACCGCAAGCTCTACGCGGCCTACAAGGCGGCGATGGAGCACACCGGTCAGCCGACGGTGATCCTGGCCAAGACCATCAAGGGCTGGACGCTGGGCTCGCACTTCGAGGCCCGCAACGCCACCCACCAGATGAAGAAGCTGACGCTGGAGGATTTGAAGCTCTTCCGCGACCGGCTCTACCTGGACATCCCGGACAAGCAGCTGGAGGAGAACCCCTACCTCCCGCCGTACTTCCACCCCGGTGAGAAGTCCGAGGAGATTGAATACCTGCACGAGCGGCGCAAGCAGCTCGGCGGCTACCTGCCGACCCGGCGGGCCACCGGCAAGACCCTGCAGATCCCGGGCAGCGAGCGTTTCTCCGACGTCAAGCGCGGCTCGGGCAAGCAGAAGGTGGCCACCACCATGGCCTTCGTCCGCCTCCTCAAGGACCTGATGAAGGACAAGGAGTTCGGCAAGCGGTGGGTGCCGATCATCCCGGACGAGGCTCGCACCTTCGGCATGGACTCGCTCTTCCCGACGGCGAAGATCTACTCGCCGCACGGCCAGCGCTACACCTCTGTGGACCGGGAGCTGTTCCTGTCCTACAAGGAGGCCACCGGCGGCCAGATCCTGCACGAGGGGATCAACGAGGCCGGCTCGGTAGCCTCGTTCACCGCGGCCGGCTCGTCGTACGCGACGCACGACGAGCCGATGATCCCGATGTACATCTTCTACTCGATGTTCGGGTTCCAGCGGACCGCCGACGGGCTGTGGGCCGCGGCCGACCAGATGGCGCGGGGCTTCCTGCTCGGCGCGACCGCCGGTCGGACCACCCTCAACGGTGAGGGCCTCCAGCACGAGGACGGCCACTCGCTGCTGATCGCCGCCACCAACCCGGCGGTGGTCGCGTACGACCCGGCGTTCGCGTACGAGATCGCGCACATCATGGAGAACGGCCTGCACCGGATGTACGGCGAGGCGCAGGAGAACATCTTCTACTACCTCACCATCTACAACGAGCCGATCTTCCAGCCGGCCGAGCCGCAGGGCGTGGACGTCGAGGGCATCCTCAAGGGCATCTACCGCTACTCCCCCGCCCCGCAGGTCGACGGGAACGCGCCGAAGGCGAACCTTCTCGCCTCCGGCACCGGCATGCAGTGGGCGCTCAAGGCGCAGCAGTTGCTCGCCGAGGATTGGGGGGTGGCCGCCGATGTCTGGTCGGTGACCTCCTGGACCGAGCTGCGCCGGGACGCGGTGGAGTGCGAGGAGCACAACCTGCTCAACCCGGGTGCCGAGCCGCGGGTGCCGTACATCCAGCGGAAGCTGGCCGACGCCGACGGGCCGAAGGTCGCGGTCAGCGACTGGATGCGGGCGGTGCCGGACCTGATCGCCCGCTGGGTACCCGGCGACTACACCTCGCTCGGCACCGACGGCTTCGGCATGTCGGACACCCGGCACGCGCTGCGTCGGCACTTCCACGTGGACGCCGAGTCGGTGACGGTCGCCGCGCTGCGCCAACTCGCGCTCCGCGGCGCGGTCCCGGCCCACGTCCCCACCGAGGCCGCCAAGAAGTACGCCCTGGAGGACGTCAACGCCGCCCCGGTCGGCGAGACCGGCGGCGACAGCTGACCCACCCGTGACGAAGGCCCGGCGCACCCGCGCCGGGCCTTCGCCGTACCCCGCCCCCACACCTCTGCAGCGTCGATCATGGAGTTGTGGTGGTTAACAAAAGGCGCAAAAGCATCAACCGGGGCGCCACAAGTCCATGATCGACGCCGCAGAGGGGTGGGGGTGGGGGTGGGATGGGCCGGCGTTCCTGGGTGGGACGGCGGGCCATCGCCATCGCGGGCAGCGCCCGGGGACCGGCTCGGGTCAGCCGACGGCGGCCAGGTCGGTCAGCCGGGCCAGCGAGTCCTCCAGGTCGGCGCCGACCCGACGCAGGCCGAGCCGGAGCAGGGCTGCCTTGACCGGCCCGGCGGGCCACCGTACGACGATGAGCCGCACGATCGTCCCGCCTTCCTCCTCGTCCGCCGTCAGCTGTACGTAGATCTCGGTGCGCGCCTCGGCCCGGGCACCGGCGCCCTTGGCCCGCTCACGCCACCCGATCAGGGTCGGCTCCTGGTAGGCAATCACCTCGGCCTCGTGCGCCGCGCCGCGCCCGGCCTGGACCAGTTGTCGCCGGCCGAACCCCTCTCCCGAGAGGACCTCGGCCGCACGGACCCCCGCCAGCCAGGCCGGCAACTGCTCGGCCCGCTGCACCACGTCCCAGACCGCTTCCACCGGCGCCATCACGTGCGCACTGCGTTCCACGAGGATCATCTCTGCTTTTCTCCCACTAAGGACATCCGCGATATTCCGTACTGTATGCGCTAAATCGGACTTAACCGGACGGGTTCGGAAAAGACACGCCGAAAACCCTTGCGCCGCCCTCCCCACCGGGCCTATGGCGCATCGACGGCCAGCCCCCTAAAGTCGCGAACACGCTTCGCGTCCCTGGGAGGGCGAATGACGACCCCGCCGATGCCCGAGTTCCCCGCCGACTTCCGCTGGGGGGTGGCCACCTCCGCGTACCAGATCGAGGGAGCGGCTACCGCCGACGGGCGAGGTCCGTCCATCTGGGACACCTTCGCCCACACGCCGGGCCGGATCGCCGACGGCAGCACCGGCGACGAGGCGTGCGACCACTACCACCGGTACGCCGAGGACGTCGCGCTGCTGGCCGGGCTCGGGGTGTCCGCGTACCGTTTCTCGATCGCCTGGCCCCGGGTCCAGCCCGCCGGGGCCGGCCCGGCCAACCCGGCCGGGCTGGACTTCTATGACCGGCTGGTGGACACGCTGCTCGACGCCGCCGTCGACCCGGTCGCCACGCTCTTCCACTGGGACCTGCCGCAGGCCCTCGAGGACGCCGGTGGCTGGCTGCACCGGGACACCGCCGCCCGCTTCGCCGAGTACGCCGATCTGGTCGCCGCCCGCCTCGACGACCGGGTGAAGCTCTGGATCACGCTCAACGAGCCGTTCATCCACATGAGTCTCGGCCACGGCATGGGTGTGCACGCCCCCGGCCGGATGCTGCTCTTCGACGCCTTCCCGGTGGCCCACCACCAACTCCTCGGGCACGGCCTCGCCGTCGCCGCGCTGCGCGCCCGCGGCACCACCCCGGTGGCCATCGCGAACAACTACTCGCCGGTGCGGGTCAGCGGGGAGACCGAGGCCGACCGGGCCGCCGGGGCGGCGTACGACGCGCTGCACAACCGGCTCTTCACCGACCCGCTGCTCGGCCTCGGCTACCCCGAGGAACTCGACCTTGACGCGGCCCTGGTCCGCGACGGGGACCTCGACGTGATCGCCGCCCCGTTGGACGTGCTCGGGGTCAACTATTACAACCCGACCGGCATCCGGGCCGCCGAGGAGGATTCGCCGCTGCCGTTCGAGATCGTGCCGCTGGCCGGCTACCCGCGGACCGCCTTCGACTGGCCGGTGGCCCCGGACGGGCTGCGCGACCTGCTGCTGGGGCTCCGCGACGCGTACGGCGAGGCGCTGCCGCCGATCCAGATCACCGAGAGCGGCTGCGCCTACCACGACGGGCCGGACGGGCAGGGCCGGGTGGACGACCCGGAGCGGATCGCGTACCTGGACGGGCACATCCGGGCGGTCCGCGAGGCGATGGACGCCGGGGTCGCGGTCACCGGGTACTTCGTCTGGTCCCTGCTAGACAACTGGGAGTGGGCCGAGGGCTTCACCAAGCGGTTCGGCCTGGTGCACGTCGACTACCCGACCCAGCGGCGTACCCCGAAGTCGTCGTACGCCTGGTTCCGCGACCGGGTCATCCGGCGATGACCACCGTCGGCCCGACGCCGGCCGCGCTGCCGGCGGCGCTCGCCGAACCGACCGTGCCGGTCCGGCGGAACTGGATCGCGCTGATCTTCGCGGCCAACCTGGGCGTCTGGATGGCCTTCTTCACCCCGATCCAGGTGCTGCTGCCCCAGCAGGTGGCGCAGATCGCGCCCGGCCACAAGGAGACGATGCTCGCCGTCGTCACCGGCCTCGGGGCGCTCGCCGCGGTGCTGGCCAACCCGCTGGCCGGGGCGCTGTCCGACCGGACGGTGCTCCGGCTGGGGCACCGGCACCTCGGCCGGCGGCACGTGTGGACCGCCTCCGGCGCGGTGCTCGGCGCGCTCGCCCTGGTGCTGCTGGCCCGGCAGCACAGCATCGCGGGGGTGGCGCTCGGCTGGGTCGCCGCGCAGGTGTGCTTCAACGCGATGCTGGCCAGCCTCACCGCAGCCATCCCGGACCGGGTTCCGGTCGCCCAGCGCGGCGGCGTCTCCGGCTGGGTGGGCATCCCGCAGGCGCTCGGTTTGGTGATGGGGGCGGTGCTGGTCACCGCCGTGGTCACCGGCAACACCGCCGGGTACGCGGCCGTCGCCGCCGCGGTGCTGCTGCTGTCGCTGCCGTTCGCGCTGCTCACCGCGGACGACCCGCTGCCCCGGGAGCACCGGCCGGCGCTGCGGCTACGGGGGCTGCTCGCCGCACTGTGGATCAGCCCGCGCCGGCACCCCGACTTCGCCTGGGCCTGGTTCACCCGGTTCCTGGTCCAGACCGGCAACGCGCTCGGCACGCTCTACCTGCTGTACTTTCTCACCGACGGGGTGCGGGTGGCCGATCCCGAGGGCGCGCTGCTGGTGCTGATCCTGCTCTACACGCTGGGCATGCTGCTGACCGCCGTGGCGGCCGGTCGACTGTCGGACCGGTCCGGCCGGCGCAAGGTCTTCGTGATCGCCTCCGGGCTGATCATGGCGGTGGCGGCGCTGCTGCTCGCGGTGGCGCCGACCTGGCCGATGGCGGTCACCGCGGCACTGCTGCTCGGCGCCGGCTACGGGGTCTACCTGGCGGTGGACGCGGCGCTGATCACGCAGGTGCTGCCGGCCGCCACCAACCGGGCCAAGGACCTCGGGGTGATCAACATCGCGAACTCCGCGCCGCAGGTGCTCGGCCCGGCGCTCTCCGCCCCGATCGTGGTCCACCTCGGCGGCTACCCCACCCTGTACGCGGCCACCGCGGCGGTCACCCTGCTCGGCAGCGCCCTGGTGTTGAAGATCAGATCGGTCCCCTGACCGCCCCCTGCCTCAAATCGGCTGGCCCCCGGCCGTAGGCTGGGGGACGTGACGGTACGTGTACGCTTCGCCCCTTCCCCGACCGGTATGTTCCACGTCGGCGGCGCGCGCTCCGCGCTGCAGAACTGGATTTACGCCAAGCAGCAGGGCGGGGTGTTCGTGCTCCGCATCGAGGACACCGACGCGGCCCGCAACAAGCCGGAGTGGACCGAGGGCATCCTGTCGGCGCTCGACTGGATCGGCATCGCGCGGGGCAGCTACGAGGGCCCGTACTTCCAGTCGTCGTACGCCGGCGAGCACCGCGCCGCCGCGCAGCGCCTTCACGAGGGCGGCCGGGCGTACTACTGCGACTGCACCCGGGAGGACGTGCAGGCGCGTACCGGCTCCCAGTACGCCGGCTACGACGGCTTCTGCCGCGACCGTGGCCTCGAGCCCGGCGCGGGCCGGGCGCTGCGCTTCCGTACCCCGGACGAGGGCGAGACCGTGGTGGTCGACCTGATCCGTGGCGAGCCGACCTTCGAGAACAGGCTGATCGAGGATTTCGTCATCGCCCGGGGCGACGGCTCGCCGGTCTTCCTGCTCGCCAACGTGGTCGACGACATGACCATGGGGATCACCCACGTGATCCGGGCCGAGGAGCACCTGCCCAACACTCCGAAGCAGCAGCTGCTCTGGGACGCGCTCGGGGTTAAGCCGCCGGTCTGGGCGCACGTACCCGTGGTGGTGAACGAGAAGCGGCAGAAGCTGTCCAAGCGGCGGGACAAGGTCGCCCTGGAGGCGTACCGGGACGAGGGCTACCTCGCCGCCGCGATGCGCAACTACCTGATGCTGCTCGGCTGGGCGCCCTCCGGCGACCGGGAGATCGTGCCCTGGTCGGTGATCGAGGATGAGTTCCGGTTGGCGGAGGTGAACCCCTCTCCCGCCTTCTTCGACGAGAAGAAGCTGCGCGCGTTCAACGGCGAGTACATCCGGGCGCTGCCCGTCGAGGACTTCATCACCGAGTGCCAGCCGTGGCTGACCGGCACCGGCACCATCGCCCCGCCGCCGTGGCGGCCGGAGGAGTTCGACGTCGCCGCCTTCGCCGCGGTGGCGCCGCTGGCGCAGACCCGGATCGCGGTGCTCAGCGAGATCGTGCCGAACGTCGACTTCCTCTTCCTGGCCGACCCGCTGATCGACGAGGCAGCCTGGGCGAAGGCCATGAAGGAGGGTGCGGCCGAGCTGCTGGACGCGGCCGTCGCCGCGTTCGAGGGGCTGGCGTCCTGGGACGCCGAGTCGCTGAAGTCCACGCTGGAGGCCGTCGGCGCCGAGCGCGGCCTGAAGCTGGGCAAGGCGCAGGCACCGGTCCGGGTCGCGGTCACCGGTCGCACCGTCGGCCTGCCGCTCTTCGAGTCCCTTGAGGTGCTCGGCCGCGAGCGCACCCTGGCCCGGCTGCGTGCCGCCCGCGTACGCCTGGTCTGACATGGCTTGTTCCCGGTGGGTCGCGCTCCGGGAGAGCATGCCCCCCATCGACCCCTCCGTCCAGGTACGATCCGGCCGCTGATCATCGACGCCGGCTGCTTGCCGGTGCCAGATCGCAAATAGTTCCAATTACTCTCTCCGCAGCTGCAACCGAGCGACGTTCCACGGAGTCTTTTCTGAGATGGGTCTGCAGCGGGAGCCAGCCATCGAACGGGGCGAGGAGGCGGCGATGATCCGGAGGGTGAGACGGCTGCTGGCAGCCGTGGCCGGGACGGTGCTCGCGACCGCCACGTTGGCCCTGGCGGGCCCGACCGCGGCCCACGCGGCGGCGGTCGGCGCCGAGCGTCCAGCGGCCGGAGTGGACATCACCGGCGACCATCTGGACCAGCCCCTGCGGCTGCGCGCCGACCTGCACGCCACCGAGGTGAGCGCGGTCCTCGATCAGGTCAGCTGGCTGGGGCGGACCGGCCAGCAGCACGGGCCGCAGGCCGCGGACCTCGGCCCGAAGTACACGGTCGTGGTGCTGGCCGGGGACGTGCCGACGAAGACCTACGACCTCTACCCGCTCGCCAAGGGTGGACCCCGGATCTACCGGCCGGCCAAGCAGCCCGACCGGAGCAAGACCCTGGCCGGCTGGTTCTTCGGCCGGCTGAACATGTCCGAGACGCTGCGCACCGCCGGGGTGCCGTTGCAGCGGCAGTTCGACACGCTCAGCGGTGGCATCGGCGGCGGCGAACGGGTCATCCCGGACGACGCGCTGGACCCGGGGCAGGACCTCGACGCGGCGATGAGTGAGCTCCAGCGGCTGCTGCTGCTCAACGCCGGAGTGATGGTGGTCATCACCGCCGGGCTCGCCGGCATCGCGCTGCTGGTCCGTCGCCGTACCCGCTGAGGTCGGCCGCCGGCCACCCACCGATCGGTGGGGTCAGCACCAGCGGCGTGGCGGCCGCTCCTGCCGACCCGTGCGGCTGCGGGGGCGGACCGGGCCGTGCCGGTGCGCGCCGGCCCAGCCGGGCAGCTCGCTGCAGCAGCCCGGCCCGGGCGCCGGCTCGGGCATGGCCGGCAGCATCGGCTCGGCGGCCCGCTGCCTCGGCACGGGCGGGTCGTGGTGGCCCGGCCGGCAGGGCTCACCCTGGGCGCAGCCGTGGTCGGCCTCCCCCTGCGCCATCCCGGTCTCCTCAGTCTCGCCATCGCCCATCGGGCGGTCGCCCGGTGTGCCATGACACCGTACTGGCCGGCCCTGACGAGATCTTCAGCGCGGGCGGCCTTCAGGTCGACACCGGTGGGCCGGGCACCGACCCTCGGTGTCGAGGCGCTGGTCAGGGCATGTCAGGCTGAAGCGGTGAGCGAACCGGGCGGGACCGAACTGCCGGCCACGCTGCGCCGGATCGAACGCGCGGCGGGCGCACTGGCCACCGCCAGCGTGGCCCGCATGGACGAGGCCCTGCCCTGGTTCCGGGGGCTGCCGGCCGACCAGCGGTCGTGGGTCATGCTGGTCGCCCAGGCGGGTGTCCGGTCGCTGGTGCAGTGGTTGCGGCAGGGCGGCGGCGCGACCGACAGCACCCAGGAGGTGTCGGACGAGGTCTTCGCCGCCGCGCCGCAGGCGCTGGCCCGCTCGATCAGCCTGCAGCAGACCGTGGCGCTGATCAAGGTGACCATCGAGGTGGTCGAGGAACAGGTGGCGCACCTGGCCGCCGAGGGCGAGGAGCAGCCGCTGCGGGAGGCGGTGCTGCGCTTCTCCCGGGAGATCGCCTTCGCCGCCGCCCGGGTGTACGCCCGCGCCGCCGAATCGCGCGGCTCGTGGGACGCCCGGCTCCAGGCGTTGCTGGTGGACGCGCTGCTGCGCGGCGACTCGCCGGACGTGCTGGCCAGCCGGGCGGCGGCACTGGGCTGGACGGACGCGCCGCCGGTGGCGGTGGCGGTGGGCCGCTCGCCCGGCGGCGAGGTGGCCGCTGTGCTGCACACCGTCTACCGGCAGGCCCGCCGGATCGGGGTCGAGGTGATCGGCGGCGTGCACGGCGACCGGCTGGTCATCGTGCTCGGCGGGGCGGCCGACCCGCTGGCGGCCACCGAGAAGCTGCTGACCGCGTTCGGGGAGGGTCCGGTGGTGGTCGGCCCGGCCGTACCGAGTCTGGACGAGGCGACGGACTCGGCGCGGGGCGCGCTGGCCGGGTTCCGCGCGGCGCCGGCCTGGCCGACCGCACCCCGCCCGGTGCCCGCCGCCGACCTGCTGCCGGAGCGGGCCCTGGCCGGCGACGCCGAGGCCCGCCGCCGACTGCGCCACGACATGTACGCGGCACTGGCCCGCGCCGGCGGCGAACTGCTGGAGACGTTGGACGCCTTCTTCGCCGCCGGCGGAACGCTGGAGAGCGCCGCCCGAACGCTCTACGTGCACCCGAACACCGTGCGTTACCGGCTCAAGCGGGTCGCCGAGGTGACCGGCTTCTCGCCGCTGGTGCCGCGGGACGCGTTCGCGCTGCAGGTGGCGTTGACCGTGGGCCGGCTCGACCCGATCGTCCCCGGCGTCGCACCCGTCCCGAGCCAGACATTGGGTTCAGGGGTCAGGAAAACATCACAGACAGGTGATGATCGTCGCCGATTTTTGTAGGTTTCCTCCAAAGCTTCTAGTACGGCTTGGTGCCGTGCGTTACAGCGCGACCCGCGAGTATCCGTCAGAGTCGTAGACGTGCTCGCCGTACTCTCACCCGGACAGGGTTCCCAGAAACCCGGCTTCCTGACCCCCTGGCTCGAGCTGCCCGGGGCCGAGGCTCGCCTGCGCTGGTGGTCGGCGCTGGCCGGCGTCGACCTGGTCCACCTCGGCACCCAGGCGGATGCGGACGAGATCAAGGACACCGCCCGCACGCAGCCGCTGCTCGTCGCGGCAGCGCTGCTCGCCGCCGAGCACCTGCCGCTGCACGACGTCTCGCTGGTCGCCGGCCACAGCGTGGGCGAGCTGGGCGCCGCCGCCCTGGCCGGGGTGCTGTCCGCCGAAGCGGCCGTCACCCTCGCCGGTGTACGCGGCCGGGAGATGGCCGCGGCGTGCGCGCTCGAGCCGACCGGGATGGCCGCGCTGCTCGGCGGCGACCCGGACGAGGTGCTCGCCGCCATCGAGGCTCACGGCCTCCACCCGGCCAACCGCAACGGCGCCGGCCAGGTCGTCGCCGCGGGCGCGGTGGCCGGCCTGGAGAAGCTGGCCGCCGAACCACCGGCGCGGGCCCGGGTCATCCGGCTCCAGGTCGCCGGTGCCTTCCACACCCCGTACATGGCTCCGGCCGAGGCCGCCCTGGCCGCCGTGGCCGGCGGCATCGTGCCGGCCAAACCGGCCCGGATCCTGCTCTCCAACCTCGACGGCGCCGCGGTCAACGACGGCCAGGAGATGGTGCAGCGGCTGGTCCGGCAGGTCACCGCCCCGGTTCGCTGGGACCTGTGCATGCGGGCCCTGGCCGACCTCGGGGTCACCGGCGTGATCGAGCTGCCCCCGGCCGGCACCCTGGCCGGCCTGGTCAAGCGCGAGCTGAAGGGCGCAGGCGCGCCCGAGATCGTCACCCTGAACACCCCCGACGATCTGCCCGCCGCGCGGGACCTGATCGCCCGGATCGGAGGACAGCACTGATGGCTGGCAGTCGGATCGTCGCGATGGGGCACTACCAGCCCTCCCGCGTGGTGACCAACGACGACCTCGCACAACTGGTCGAGACCAACGACGAGTGGATCCGGGACCGGGTCGGCATCGTCACGCGGCGGATCGCCGGCGACGAGACGGTGGCCGACATGGCCGCGGCCGCCGCCGGCAAGGCGCTGGCCAGTTCCGGTCTCACCGCCGCCGACATCGACCTCGTCGTGGTGGCCACCTGCACGTCGATCGACCGCAGCCCGAACGTGGCCTGCCGGGTCGCCGCCAAGCTGGGCATCAACGCCCCCGGCGCGTTCGACATCAACACCGCCTGCTCGGGCTTCGCGTACGCGCTCGGCACGGTCGACCACGCGATCCGGGCCGGCGCGGCCCGCAACGCCATCGTGATCGGTGCGGAGAAGCTCTCCGACTTCACCGACTGGACCGACCGCTCGACCTGCATCATCTTCGGTGACGGCGCCGGGGCGGCGGTGGTCACCGCGGCCGCCGAGGGCGAGCCGGCCGGGATCGGGCCGGTGGTCTGGGGCTCGGTGCCGGAGAAGAGCGAAGCGGTCCGCATCGAGGGGTGGCGGCCCTACATCGCGCAGGAGGGCCAGACGGTCTTCCGCTGGGCCACCACCGCGCTGGCGCCGCTCGCGCTGCAGGCCTGCGAGAAGGCCGGAGTGTCTCCGGCGGAGCTGGCCGCGTTCGTGCCGCACCAGGCCAACGCGCGGATCATCGATGGCATCGCCAAGCGGCTGAACATCCCCGACGCGATCATCGCGAAGGACATCGTCGAGTCCGGCAACACCTCGGCCGCGAGCATCCCGCTCGCCCTGTCCAAACTGGTCGAGCGCCGCGAGGTGCCGTCCGGCGCCCCGGTGCTGCTGTTCGGCTTCGGCGGTGGCCTGACCTACGCCGGTCAGGTCGTCCGCTGCCCCTGAAGACCTCCTCGGGCGCGAGCGCGCCGAGGATTTGACGGCCGGCATCGCCGGCCGTCGTGAACTCCGATGAGAGGAACCCACCGTAATGACCCGTGACGAGATCACCGCCGGCCTCGCCGAGATCCTCGAAGAGGTTGCCGGGGTGAACCCGGACGACGTGGCCGAGGGGAAGTCCTTCACCGACGACCTCGACGTCGACTCGCTCTCCATGGTGGAGGTCGTGGTGGCGGCCGAGGAGAAGTTCGGCGTCAAGATCCCGGACAACGAGGTGCAGAACCTGAAGACCGTCGGGGACGCCGTCAGCTACATCGCGGCGCAGTCCTGATCATGAGTCGCCCCGACGTCGTCGTCACCGGGCTCGGCGCGACGACCCCGCTCGGCGGGGACGTCGCGTCGACCTGGGACGCCATGCTCGCCGGCCGCTCCGGGGTGAGTGCGCTCACCCAGGAGTGGGCGGCGCAACTGCCGGTCCGGATCGCGGCCCAGCTGGCCGTGGACCCCGCCGGGGTGTTGGACCGGGTCAAGCTGCGCCGGCTGGACCGGTCCGAGGCGATCGCCATCATCGCGGCGCAGCAGGCCTGGGCCGATGCTGGGCTGGCCGACTCCGGGCCGGACCCGGAGCGGCTGGCGGTGAGCATCGGCTCCGGCATCGGCGGGGCCACCACCCTGCTCGCCCAGGACGACATCCTGGAGGCGTCCGGCCCGCGGCGGGTCTCCCCGCACACCGTGCCGATGCTGATGCCGAACGGACCGGCCGCCTGGGTCGGGCTGGAGTTGGGTGCCAAGGCCGGGGTGCACTCGGTGGCCAGCGCCTGCGCGACCGGCGCGGAGGCGATCGCGCTCGGCCTGGACATCATCCGCTCCGGCCGGGCCGACGTGGTGGTGGCCGGCGGCACCGAGGCGGTCATCCACCCGCTGCCGATCGCCGGTTTCGCCTCGATGCGGGCCATGTCGACCCGCAACGACGAGCCGGAGAAGGCCTCCCGCCCGTGGGACAAGGGCCGCGACGGCTTCGTGCTCGGTGAGGGCGCGGGCGTGGTGGTCCTGGAGCGCGCCGAGCACGCCGCCGCCCGCGGCGCCCGGGTGTACGCGCGCCTCGCCGGCGCCGGGATCACCTCGGACGCGTACGACATCGTGCAGCCGCACGCCGAGGGCGAGGGCGCGATCCGGGCGATCGAGAAGGCGATCGCCGACGCGGACGTCGCCAAGACGGACATCGTGCACGTCAACGCGCACGCCACCTCCACCCCGGTGGGCGACATGCTGGAGATCGGCGCCCTGCGCAAGGCGCTGGGCGACCACCCGCTCCTGTCGGCCACCAAGTCGATGACCGGGCACCTGCTCGGTGCGGCCGGGGCGCTGGAGTCGATCGCCACCATCCTGGCCATCCGCGATGGTGTCGTCCCTCCGACGATCAACCTCGACGACCCGGACGAGGGCCTCACCCTGGAGGTGGCCGCGCACAAGGCGCGGCACCTGGAGATCCCGGCCGCGTTGAACAACGCGTTCGGCTTCGGCGGCCACAACGTGGCGCTCGTCTTCACCCGGCCCTGAGCTCCGTAGGGCACAGGTAACCACCGGTTCCACCAGTCAGGGTCCGCGCCCGCCCCGGGCGCGGGCCCTGACGCCGTTCCAGCCCCGGCTTCTCCCGACCTCGCCGCGGATCTTGGTTGGGGGTGGCCCCTGATGGGTCCGTTTCCTGCCAAGATCTCGCTTGGGTCGCTCTCAGCCGCGGTTGCGGGGGTGCTGGCGGGCCGTCCGCTCGTTGCCCCGCCGGTAGTTGCCGGTCCACCGGGCCATCACCAGCTGCGGGTCGTCGTCGACCTCGGCCAGGAACTCCGCCGCGCGACCGCCGCGCAGCGTGCCGGCCACCCGGCCGTGGTGCGTGATCACGACGGAGCCGTCGGCCCGCTCGACATAGCGGAAACCGTGCGCCTGCTCTCCCATGGCTAACCACCCTGCCAGCCACCACCGCAGCGCCGCACCCGGGTTTCGCGGCCGCCCCGACCACCGGCTGCCCGGGCGAACAGGGTGCGGGCAGCCGAGACAGGCGGCCCAGGGCACCACCCCGTTGCCCGGGGAGAGGGGCGTACGGGTCAGGTGCCGCAGGTGGTGGCGGGCAGGCCGGTCACCGGGACCGGGTCCCGGCCAGCCGGTCGGGCCTTGCCGGCGAGCACGGCAGCCAGCGCCGTCATCGACGCCGGGCTGGACGAGTAGCTGGCCAGCAACGTCGGCGACTTGGCGGTGGCCAGCACGTACGGGGTGTCCATCGCCACCGTCACCGCCGCGTCGGCCCGCAGGTCGCCGGCGCCGTCGCCGTACCCGACGAGATGCACGATCTGACCGCCGCTGGGGACCACGCTGACCCCCGCAGCGGTGAGCGCCTTGCTGAGCGCGGCGCGGGCGCGGTCCCGCCCGGCGGAGGCGGTCACGGTGACCGGCCCGGTCACCGGGGCGGCGTCGCAGCGGCCGCGCAGCATGGTGACCGTGGCGGCGGCGAGGTCGGCGACGGCCTTGCGGTGTGCGGCGCTGCCCAGCGTCGACATGTCGGGGGCCGGCCGGTCGGCCAGCTTGAACTTCATGGTCAGCACCCGGGTGACCGCCTCGACCAGCCGGGCCCGGGGCAGCGAGCCGTCCCGCAGCGCGGCGAGCAGCCCGTCGTACGCCTGGCGCACGTTCGGGGTCATCAGGATGAGGTCGTTGCCGGCCTTCAGCGCCCGGACCGCGGCCTCCCCCGGCGACCAGCGCTTGGCCGGTTCCATGTTCATCCCGTCGGTGATCACCACGCCCTGGAACCCGAGCTGCCCCCGGAGCACATCGGTGAGGACCTTGTGGGAGAAGGTGGCGGGGGTGCCCGGATCGATCGCCCGCACGTCGAGGTGGGCGGACATCACCGCCATCGCACCGGCGTCGATCCCGGCGCGGAACGGCGGGAACGCGGTGCGGTCCAGCACGGCACGGGACTGGCTGACGACCGGGAGGTCCTGGTGCGAGTCGGCGGAGCTGAGGCCGTGGCCGGGGAAGTGCTTGACGCTGGCCGCCACCCCCTCGGCCTGCAACCCCCGGACGGCGGCGGCCACCTGGGGGGCGGCCCGCTGGGGGTCGGCGCCGAACGAGCGGGAGCCGATCACCGTGCTGCGTTTGACCAGCACGTCGGCGACCGGCGCGAAGTCCATGTTGATCCCCATGGCGGCCAGCTCGGCGCCGGCGGCCCGCCAGGCGGCCTCGGTCCGCGCCGGGTCACCGGCCGCGCCGGCGGCGAGCGCGCTGGGCAGCAGCGTCACCCCGTCGGTGATCCGGGTGACCACGCCGAATTCCTGGTCGGTGCCGATCAGGAAGGGCGCCGGGCCGGCGGGAAGCTTGCCGGCCGCCGCCCGCAGCCCGGTGGTCAGCTCGTGGACCTGACGCGGGTTGTCGACGTTGGTGGTGACCTGGTTGGCGGAGGTGGGGTCGTCGGCGCTGAAGCCGACCAGGATCACCCCGCCGAGGCGATATTTCGCCACCATCTCGGCGGGGGTGTCGACCCCGGCGAGGGCCTGGTTGCCGGCGGCCGACCCGGGCGAGACCTCGGTGGCCGAGCTGCCGTAGGCGTATGGCATCAGCACCTGGCCGACCAGGTCCTCGTCGGCGAGGGTCCGCACCAGCGCGGCGGCTCGGGCGGCCGGGTCGCCGTCGGGAGCCTGGGTCGCGGCAGACGGGCTCGTGGCGGACGGGATCCACGACGGCGTGGGACGGGGCCGCTCCGGCGCCGCGGAGCAGCCGGCGACGAGCACTGCGGTCAGCGCGGTGAGCGCGACGAAGGTACGCCGAGCGGTGGTCAGCACGCCACCATCCCACCAGTTTTCCGCGTATCAGGGCAACTTGACTTTGGTCAGCCCACCTGGGTGAGCAGGGTCACCGGTGCGCCGTCGCCGGCGTACCGGTAGGGCTCCAGTTCGGCGTCCCAGGCGGTGCCGAGCACCTTGTCGAGGGCGTGCGCGAGCGCCTCCGGGGCGCGGGCGGACGCCACGATCGCCCGCAGCCGGTCCTCGCCGACCTGGATGTCGCCGGCCGCGCCGACGGTGGCCCGGAACAGGCCCCGTCCCGGGACGTACATGAACCGCTCGCCGTCGACGCCCGGGCTCGGCTCCTCGGTAACCTCGAAACGGATCATGGGCCACTGCCGAAGGGCAGCGGCCAGCTCTGCACCCGTTCCCGGGCTACCGGTCCACCCGCACTCGGCGCGCCGGGCGCCGAGCTCGACGGGCTGGGCCGTCCAGTGCAGGTTGACCGGCGCGGCGAGGACGCGCGCGATCGCCCACTCGACGTGCGAGCACACGGCGAGCGGGGTCGAGTGGACGTATACGACGCCACGCGTTGGCACGGTGACCTCCCGGAGAGCGAGGTGCGTCTTCCCCTACGACCTCGACCAACCGAGTGATGCGTGCAACACATGATGACCGGTGTGACAGATGGTGCGCCAGCAAATCGGAGAATTCGCCGGGGCCAGCCGCCGGAAATACCCGGGCGGCTGACCCTGTTGACCCTCCTGACGGCGCGATGACCAGCCAGGCGTCGAGGTCGTGTAAAGTTCTCTGGGCGGTTCTGTGCCGCCGCACAATCTTCGCGGGCCGAGGCTCACCCGGGCGTCACCCGCACCAGCCCCCGGACGTTTCAGTCCTCCCGTACGTCTCCAAGGAGTACCTCCGTGGCGAGCAACACCTCTAAGACCGCGCGCGCATCAGTCCGGGCCGGCCAGGCTGGCCAGGGTGGCGCCCTCAGCGTGCTGGGCGAGTTCAAGTACCTGATCCCGCTCAACAGCGGCAAGCACGCTTACGTGCGCAACCTGACCAACGGCAAGACCGCGCACCTGCGCACCGACTCCGAGGCCTTCGTCGAGGAGATCCGGACGCTGGCCGCCGCCGGCCACGCCGCCAAGGTCCGCGCCGAGCTCAACGGACTCGCCGCCGCCTACCCCGAGCACGGCTGGGACGCCACCGAGAAGCGTCTCGTCGAGGCCGGCGTCTTCGAGGGCTGAGTCCCCTCACCCGCGTCACCGAACCGCCCGCCGGGTCGTCCCGGCGGGCGGTTCGTCGTCTCCGGCCCGTACCCTCATTCAGCCCACCGTGCCCGCCGCGTGACCACAGGAGCCCCCGCCTTGAGTGACCAGACCACCCTGGACCGGGAGATCGCCGTCGAACAGCGACATCTCGACCGGGTGTACGCCCGGTTGGCGGAACTGCGTAAGGCCGCCGCCGACGCCGAGCGGGAGGGTTACCGGCTGGCCCGGGTCGGCAACTTCGGCGCGCTGGTGGAGCGGGACGCCATGGTGTTCCACGCCGCGCAGCGCCGGCACGTGCTGGACGCCGAGCACGAGGGGCTGGTCTTCGGCCGGCTCGACCTGCGTACCCGGCAGGTGCTGCACGTGGGCCGGCTCGGGGTACGCGGGCAGAACGCCGAGACGCTGGTGGTGGACTGGCGGGCGCCGGCCGCCGCCGCCTTCTACCAGGCCACCCCGGCCGAGCCGATGGGCGTGGTGCGCCGGCGCACCATCCAGTCCTCGGCGGAGCGGGTCACCCGGATCGAGGACGACCTGCTCGACCCGGAGTCGGCGCCGCCGGACCTGGCGGTGGTCGGCGACGGGGCACTGCTGGCCAGCCTGTCCCGGGCCACCGGGCGGGGCATGCGGGACATCGTCGCCACCATCCAGCGGGAGCAGGACGAGGCGATCCGCTCCCCCGGCTCGGGGGTCACGATCGTCTCCGGCGGCCCGGGCACCGGCAAGACGGCCGTCGCGCTGCACCGGGCCGCGTACCTGCTCTATTCCGACCGGGCCCGGTACGCCGGCGGCGGGATCCTGGTGGTCGGCCCGTCCGGCGTGTTCGTCGAGTACATCGCCTCCGTGCTGCCCTCGCTCGGCGAGGAGACCGCCACCTTGCACTCGCTCGGCTCGCTCTTTCCGGGCATGTCGGCGACCCGTACCGACCCGCCCGAGGTGGCGGCGGTGAAGGGGTCGCTGCGAATGCGCCGGGTGCTGGAACGCGCGGTCCGGGACGCGGTGCCGGACTCCCCCGCCGAGCTGCGCCTGCTCTATCGGGGCGAGCTGCTCCGGCTGGGCCGGGCCGAGTTGGACGCGATCCGGGACCGGGCGCTGTCGCGCGGCGCGCGCCGCAACGAGGTGCGCCGGGTCGGCTTCGACGCCGTCCTCGCCGCCCTGTATCGGCAGGCTCGTGAGCTGCGGATCGGCCGGTTGCCGGAGCAGCCCGCGTTCGAGGACGAGATCATCGACCGGCCGGAGTTCCGCGAGTTCCTCAAGGCGTGGTGGCCCCGACTGCACCCGCGGCACGTGCTCGGCTGGCTGGCCCGCCCCGACCGGCTGCGCGGGTACGCCGGCGGGATCCTCGCGGCCAGCGAGATCCGGCTGCTGACCGAGGCGTACGGGACCCTGGACGCCGAGGGGCTGACCATCGCCGACATCGCGCTGCTGGACGAGTTGGACGCGCTGCTCGGCAAGCCGGTGCGGCGGGCGAAGCCGAAGCGGGACCCGTTCCAGCTCGCCGGAGGCGTCCGCGAGCTGAGCACGTTCGCCGACCGGCAGCGGGCGGCCCGGGCCGCCGCCCGGGAGCGGCCGGATGACTATCGCGACTACGCCCACGTGGTGGTCGACGAGGCGCAGGACGTCTCGCCGATGCAGTGGCGCATGATCGGCCGGCGCGGCCGGCTGGCCTCCTGGACGGTGGTGGGCGACCCGGCGCAGACCGCCTGGACGGGTGACCCGGAAGAGCTGACCCGGGCCCGGGACCACGCGCTGGGGCGACGCCGCCGGTTCCGGTACGAGCTGACCACCAACTACCGCAACTCGGCGGAGATCTTCGCGGTGGCGGCGGCGGAGATCCGCCGCCGATATCCGGACCTGGCGCTGCCGACGGCGGTGCGCTCCACCGGGGTGCCGCCGGTCGAGCGGACCGTGCCCGTCGCCGAGCTGCCCGCCGCGACCGTGGCCGCGGCCGGCGCGCTGCTGGCCGAGGTCGAGGGGACGGTCGGTGTGATCACGCCGGTGCCGCGCCGGGACGAGGTCGCCGGCTGGCTGGGCGAGCTCGGCGACGGCCGGCTCCAGGTGGTGACCAGCCTCCAGGCCAAGGGCATGGAGTACGACGGCGTGGTGCTGGTGGCGCCGAGCGAGATCCGGGCCGATCCGGGTTCGGGCGTGCGGACGCTCTACGTGGCGCTGTCCCGGGCCACCCAGCGCCTCACCACCCTGGACCCGGTTGGCTGACCTCGCCGCTCGCTTGCACATATTGCGATGTGAGCATAGATTGGCCTGACCTGGGCGTGCAACGAGAGGGTGTGGGCGTGGGCGCAGGTCATGACCACAGCGGCACGGTCACCAACGCCGCGCACCGCCACCGGGGTCGGCTCTGGGCCGCGTTCGGGCTGCTCACCGCCCTCATGCTGGTCGAGGCGGTGGCCGCGTTCGCCACCGGTTCGCTGGCCCTGCTCTCGGACGCCGGGCACATGTTCACCGACGTGCTCGGCATCGGCATGGCGCTCGCCGCGATCACCGCCACCCGGCGCGCCAACACCGACCCACAGCGCACGTTCGGGCTCTACCGGCTGGAGGTGCTGGCCGCGCTGGCCAACGCGGTCCTGCTCGGCGCGGTCGCCGCCTATGTGCTCGTCGAGGCGGTACGCCGGTTCGGCGAGCCGCCGCATGTGCTCGCCGGGCCGATGCTGGCCGTGGCGGTGCTCGGCCTGCTCGCCAACCTGGCCGCGTTCGGGCTGCTGCGGGCCGGCGCGCAGGAGAGCATCAACCTGCGCGGGGCGTACCTGGAGGTGCTCGGCGATCTGCTGGGCTCGCTCGGGGTGATCGCCGCCGCCCTGGTCATCGCGTTCACCGACTGGTGGTGGGCCGACCCGCTGGTCGCCGTCGCGATCGGGCTGTTCATCCTGCCGCGCACCTGGCGGCTCGGCCGGGCGGCGGTCCGCATCCTGGTGCAGGCCGCCCCGGAACACCTCCAGGTGACCGTGGTACGGGACCGGCTGGCCGCGGTCCCCGGCGTCGCCGAGGTGCACGACCTGCACGTCTGGACGCTCACCTCCGGCATGGAGGTGGCCTCGGCGCACCTGGCCACCACCCCCGGCGCCGAGGTGGGCGAGGTGCTGGCCGCCGCGCGGGCCGCCCTGCACGAGGACTTCCGGATCGATCACGCCACGTTGCAGATCGAACCCGGAGCGTCAGCCGGCGCGTGCGGGCCCGTGGAGTGGTAATTAGGGCAAACTTAAATTCAAGTGGCTATTGTGCATCTATGCCGACTTTAGTCCGGTTCTCGGGCCCCGCGACGGGGCCCGGATCGGCGTATGGCCGGTAGGCTCGGTCGCGGTCTCCACCCGGCGGCGTACGCCGGCGGCGGCCGTCGCCTAATCGCCCACAGCACGGCGAGCCGGGGAACCACGTACCTGGGGTGCATCCGCGTCAGCGGTAGGGATCTTCCGTCCCGAACCCGTCAGCTAACCCGGTCGGCGGTTGACGGAAGGACACCTAATGGCACCTGCACGACGGACGGCCGCCCGGTTGGCGGCCCTGCTCGTCGCGGCGCTCGCCCTCGGCGTCGCGACCGCGCCGAGCTCCCCCGCCTCGGCGGCCGCCCCGACCTCCCTGCTCGCGGTCGGGCACGACGACGAGGGTGGCACCCCGGCGCTGCGCGCCCAACTCGAAGCGGCCAGCAAGGGCTGGCTGGACGCCCGGACCGCGTTGAACCGGTCGGTGCAGCGGCAGCAGCAGCTCACCACCCAGCTCAAGACCATCAACGCCGAGCTGGCGGTACGCGACGCCAAGGTCGGCGAGATCGCCGGGGTCGCCTACCGGACCGGACGGCTCGGCGGCGCTGCGGCCCTGCTCGGCGGCGGCAGCCCGCAGGGCTTCCTCGACCGGGCCGCCACCCTGCAACAGGTCGCCGCGCGCGAGGACCACGCGCTGCGCGAGCTGATCGACACCCGGGACCGGGCCAACCGCACCCAGGCCGCGCTCGGCGCCGAGATCAGGGAACAGCGCAAGCAGGTCGCGGTGATGGCCAAGCGCAAGGATCAGGCGGAACGCGCGCTGGAGGTGGCGAACACCAAGGCCACCAGCACGAGCGGCGGCAGCGGCGTGCAGGGCACCTCCCGGGCCGACGCCACGCCGGCACCGCGCAACGCCGACGGCTCGTGGCCCCCGGAGTCGTGCGGTGTGAAGGACCCGACCCCGGCCAACGGCTGCGTCACCCCACGCATGCTGCACGCGCTCCAGCAGGCCAAATCGGCCGGGTTCACCCGGTACGTCTCCTGCTACCGGCCCAGCGGCTCCGGTGAGCACCCGAAGGGCCGGGCCTGCGACTTCGCCGCCCAGAAGAACGGCTTCGGCGGGGTGGCCACCGGCGGCGACAAGACGTACGGCAACAACCTGGCCGCGTACTTCATCCGCAACGCGGACCCGCTCGCCGTGCTCTACGTGATCTGGTTCAAGCAGATCTGGCTGCCCAGCAGCGGCTGGAAGGCGTACACCAGCGGCAACGGCGACCCGTCCAGCGACCACACCAACCACGTGCACCTGTCGGTGTACTGAGGCCGCCGGTGGCCCGCCGCCCGGCGGGCCACCGAAGCCCACCTACGCCCACCGACGTACGCCGCATGTCGCCGCCCGCCCCACGACGGCGGGCCGGCGACGATCGAGCATCGTGGCATGAGCCGACTGTCTCCCGCCGGGCGCAAGGCCCTGCTCACCCTGCACCTGGTCACCTCGCTGGGCTGGCTCGGCGCGGACCTGGTGCTGCTCGCCCTCGGCGTCGCCGGGCTGTGTGGCGCCGACCCTGCGGTGGTCTACCCGGCGGCGGGGCTGCTGGTCACATACCTCTTCGCGCCACTGAGCGTGGCGGTCTGGCTCGTCGGGCTGGCCAGTGCGCTGCTCACCCCGTGGGGCCTGCTGCGCTGGCGCTGGGTGCTGGTGAAGTTCGCGATCACCACGGCGATGCTGGGGCTGGTGCTGCTGCTGCTCACCCCGACCGTGCGCCGGCTCGGCACGCTGGGCCCGGACCTCGCCGCCCGGGACCGGCTGGACCTGGTCATCCCGCCGATGGTCTCCAGCACCCTGCTGATCGTCATGACCGTGCTGTCCACCTACAAGCCGTGGGGACGGCTGCGCCCGGCCGCTCCGGCGGCCCGGCTTCCGGCGGCCCTGAAGCGGCGGAACTGACTCACTCCGTCGTCCGACGCTCAAGGGCGGCCCCGAGCCGGCCGGCCAGGCCGAGGTGGGCCGCCCGGGCCTGCCGGAAGGCGTACCCGAACAGCGGCGCCGGGGCGGAGAGGGTGATCTCGACGTCGATGCGCACCACGCCGCCCGGCTCGTCCCGCAGCCGGGTGTGGTTGCGGACCGTGGTGGCCGGCTGCTGGCGGGCCACCATCACCACCTCGTCCTCGGTCGCGATCAGCACGTCCGCCTGGTAGGTGACCGGAAAATGCAGCGGCCCGAGCTCCAGGCGGTCGGTGATCGCGTAGCTGGCCAGGGCGCCAGGGCGGGGCGGCAGCGGGCGCACCCGGACGATCAGCGGATGCAGCTCCCCCTGGCGGGTCAGATCGCTGACCAGGGCGAGCGCATCCGCTCGGGTGCAGCGGGCCTGCACGGTGTAGCTGAAAGTGTCGCTGCTGAGCACGCCGTATCCCCTTGCCGTCGGCGATCCGCACGATCGTCGCCTTACCGGGTTCCGGCTGGCAACGACCGACGAAAAGCGTACGGAGCCCGGCGGCTCAGGCGCCAGGGAGGACCTGCGGTGTGCTGGCGGCGAAGTAGGGCTCGGGGGCACCGAAGAGGCCCAGCAGGCCGGTGACCCAGAGCTGGCGGTGCACGAACCGGCTCGGCTCGGTGACCACCAGCTTCACACCGCTGACCTCGGCGGTCTGGAAACCGGCGACCATCGCGCTGATGCCGACCGAGTCGATGAAGGTGACCAGCCGCATGTTCAGCTCGATCCGGGCCGGACGGCCCTTCGCGAGCACCTCGGCGATCGCTTCCCGCACCTCGTACGCGGTGTCGACGTCAATTTCGCCCCGTGGGGCAATCTGGATGACACCACCCGGCAACACCGACTGCACGATCGACAGGCTCACGCGAGCACCTCCACTCGCCCATACGGGCGCCTCATCAGTACGCGGGCCGCGACCGAGCGTATTCCTCCGATGCCCTCGGTCGCCACCCCTCGGGATGGGCAATTCACGGACTGGGCACACCTGGGCATCACGCTCCGGATCCTCCAGTTCCGGTTCATCGCAGACGAGAAGCTCTCATCCTCCAATGAGACGACCAAGGCGGGCCGATCCGCCGACCAGGGTAGCCCCTTCGGGCTGCTCCGACCCGGACGCGGTACCCGGCGCGTTCGGGTGGTTGTTCCCTGCTCGTCCCGTCGACCACGCCTGGCCTGGGAGGGTGCCGACGCGGCGGTGGCCGCCCCGCGGACGGGACGGCCACCGGAACGGCCCGGTCAGCGGGCGATGGTCGCGGTGCAGGTGGTCACGGGCACCGAGTTGGTCTTGCTCCAGTCGGCGAGGAAGCCGAAGGTGGTGTTGGCCCCCGTGCCGAGGGCGCCGTTGTAGCCGGCGTCCTTGACCACCACGGAAGCGCCGCTCTGCGTGTACGTCCCACCCCAGAGCTGGGTGATCTTCTGTCCGTTGGCGAAGTTCCACGCCACCGACCAGGCGCTGGTCGGTGAGCCGTTGTTGCGGACCGTCACCTCGGCCTGGAAACCGCCCTCCCACGAGTTGGTCACCTGGTACGTCGCCGTGCAGCCACCCGCCGGCGGCGGCGTGTTCGTCGGCGGCGCGGTGGTGGGCGGCCTGGTCGTCGGCGGCGCGCTCGTCGGCGGCGCGCTCGTCGGCGGTGCGGTCGTCGGCGGCGCGCTCGTCGGCGGTGCGGTCGTCGGCGGCGCGCTCGTCGGCGGTGCGGTCGTGCCGCCGAGCCGGTCCGCCACCAGGATGCCCCGGCCGTTGGTGCCGAGATAGACCCGGCCGTAGACGCGTGGGTCGCCGGTCAGCGCCTCGCCGGCATTGCCGTACTGGTGCTGGTTGTCGTTGATCCGCACCCAGTTCGCGCCGGTGTTGTCGGAGCGGTAGACGCCGGGCTGCCCGTCGATCGTGCCGATGACGAAGAGCGCCGGGTACGTCTGCCCGGGTGCCGCCTTGCCGAAGCCGACGTTGATGGCGGTGCTCACACCGGTGACCTTGGTGAAGCTGGTCCCGGAGTTGGTGGAGTGCCAGAGGCCGCCCTCGCCGGCCAGCCAGACGTCGCCCTCCTTACCGGGCAGCGCCTTGAACTTCACGTCGGTGGTCGGCAGGCCGGTGGCGGCGCTGGCGGTGAAGCTGGCCCCGCCGTTGGTGCTCACGTAGAACTTCCCGCCGCTGAACCCGTAGAACTTGTTCGAGTTGACCCGGTCGGACTCGATGATCGCGTTGGCCGGGATGCCGGTCGACGCGCTCCACGAGTTGCCGAAGCCGACCGAGCGGACCACCTGCCTGCCGGCGTCACCCGGCGCCCACACGAACTGGCTGCCGTCGGCGGACGCGGCCACCGTGCCGCCGTTGTTGATCCCGCCGGGCTCGCTGCCCTGGAACCAGTTCGCGCCGCCGTCGGTGGAGAACGCGACGTGCCGGTCGTTCGGCCGGTCCGAGGCGGTGAAGTTACCCGCCCGGACCATGATCGACGGCTTGGTCTCGGCGTAGTCGAGGCTGGTGGTGCTGGTGAAGACCGGCTGGGTGAACATCGCCGACGGCACCGCGTTCAGGTCGGTGTGCCGGAAGCCGCCGATGTCGCCGAGCCCGCTGATCAGCGAAGCGCCCGAGGGCGGGCTGATCAGGTCGAGCACGGCGGTCTCCTCCACACCCTTGACCATCGGCTTGATGGTGAACTGCCCACCGGTGTCCCATTTGGTCAGGTCGGTGGTGCCGTAGATGGTCGCGCCGGTGCCGTACATCATCCGGTTGCTGTCGAACGGGTCGATCTCCAGCGACTCGTTCATCCAGCCCAGCTTCGGCGTCTCCTCGGGCGGTTGCGGGTTGGCGCCGAAGGTCAGCCACGGCACCGAACTGATGTCCATCTTGTAGCGCTTGGTGCGGTTCGGGTAGCTGGACCAGTCCCAGACCCGGGTCCAGGTCGCGCCCCCGTCGGTGCTGCGCCAGAAGATCGCGTCCGGCCACCAGGAGACCTGGGTGGCGACCATGATGGTGTTCGGCTTCTGCCGGTCGATGGTCAGGCCGGAGTAGCCGTAGTAGGGGTCACCGTCGGACGGGGGGCTGATCTTCGTCCAGGCGCCGGTGGCCCGGCTGAACTTCCACACGTCACCCTTGCCGCCGTCGTACGGGCCGCCGGTGTCGCTGGTGGCGATGTAGAGGTAGCCGCCGACCGGGTCGACCACGCCCTTGTGGGCCAGGTAGCCGGTCGGCTGGCCGGCGATCCGCTCCCAGGTGGTGCCGCCGTTGGTGGTCCGGTAGACCGGGTTCTGCTTGTCCGCCACGCCGACGTAGATGGTCTGCGTGGCGTTGCCGGCCGTACCGGTGCTCTTGTCGAAGCTGACCCAGGTCAGACCCTGGTTCTGGCTCTGGTAGCCGGTGCTGTCGTTCGGGTCGGCCCGGTAGTTGCCGACGTTCGGGAAGTTGGCCACCTTGGCCCAGGTCACCCCGTAGTCGGTGCTGCGCCACAGGCCGTTGCCGCCCTCGGCGCCGTAGTAGAGGACGCTGTTCCTGTTCGGGTCGACGGCCAGCCGTTCCCCCATGCCCCGGCCGGGCATGTTGCCGCCGTTCTTGAACGGCAGCGCGGTGGCCTGCCAGGTGGCACCCTTGTCGGTCGAGCGCAGGATCGCGCCGTTGTTCGGGTCCCAACTGTTGGTGTACATGCCGACCGCGGCGTACACCCGGTTGGTCTGCACGGGGTCGGTGGCGAGGCTGACCACGCCGTTGTAACCCCACTTGTCGGCGCCCACCCAGTCCAGCAGCGGCGTCCAGGACTGGGTCGACTGCTCCCAGCGGTACGCCCCGCCGATGTCGGTACGCGCGTAGATCAGGTTCTTCTCGGTCTGGTTGAAGACGATGCCGGGGACGAAGCCGCCACCGTCGATCCGGACGTTCTTCCAGCTGTACGGGTCGGACGCCGCGGCGGCGGCCGGGGTGGCGGGGGTGGCGGCGAACTGCACGACCACGGCCGCCGCGGTGGCGGCCAGCGCGGCGACCGTCGCGCCGGCGAGACTTCTGCGCATGGGCGGTTCCTCTCGGTTGCCCTGGAGGTGAGGGATCGGGGAGCTGCCCGGGCTCCCGGTCGGCGTGTCAGGCTCCCGCAGCCGAGGGACATTCACAGTAGCCGTTCGAGCCGCGAATTTGGAAGCGCTCCCAACTAATTCGAGTCACCCGAGTCGAGTGAGGGCAGGTCACCCCGGCTGCGGGCAGGATCGCGAGTGGCGGCACCCGTGCCGACGGCGGGTGCCCGTGCCGCGAACCGATCCGGGAGGGGAGGCCCCCGATGGCCACCGCGACGATCACGCGCACCGACCAGGAGATCCAGTCCGACGTCCTCGACGAGCTGACCTGGGAGCCCCGGGTACGCCCCACCGAGATCGGGGTGACCGTCAGCGAAGGGGTCGTGACGTTGACCGGCTGGGTGGACAGCTACGCCAAGAAGTGGGCCGCCGAACGGGCGGCGCACCGGGTGTCCCGGGTCCGGGCGGTCGCCAACGACCTCGCCGTCCGGATCGCCACCTCCGCCGAGAAAAGCGACCCGGAGATCGCCACCGCCGCCACCCGAGCCCTGGAGTGGGACGCGTTCGTGCCGATCGAGACGCTCGACGTGACCGTCTCCGACGGCTGGATCACCCTGCAGGGCGAGGTCGAGTGGGAGTACCAGCGCCGCGCCGCCGAGCGGGCGGTCGGCCGGCTCACCGGCGTACGCGGGGTGAGCAACGGGATCACCGTCCGACCGGGCGCCCACGCCGACACGCGTGCCCTGGCCGAACACATCGTGGACGCGCTGGCCCGCAACGGCGCCACCGAGGCGGAGGCGATCAGCGTCCGGGTGCACGGCGGCGACGAGGTGATCCTGGAGGGCCAGGTCCACTCGATCCCGGAACGCGAGGAGATCGAACGGATCGTCTGGTCCGCCCCCGGCATCCGTGCCGTGCACAACCACGTGATCGTGGGAAAGCTGGGAAAGCATGCCTGATGACGACGCCACTGCAGGTCACCAGCGCCCGGCTGCACCTACCGGTGACCGAGACGGACCACGTCCGGGGGCCGGCCGACGCGGCGGTCACGATCGTCGAGTACGGCGACTACCAGTGCCGCTTCTGCGGGGCCGCGTACGCGAACCTGGTCGAGGTGCTGCGCCAGCGCGGCGACACCGCCCGCCTGGTCTACCGGCATTTCCCCATCGCCAACGTCCACCCGTACGCGGAGAGCGCGGCGGAGGCGGCCGAGGCCGCCGGCCGGCGAGGACGGTTCTGGGAGCTGCACGACTGGCTCTACCAGCACCAGGATCAGCTTGACCCGGTGCACCTGTCACTCGGCGTGGAGCAGCTCGGGTTACCCCTCGACGACGTCAACGCGGAGGTGCGCGAACACGCCCACGCGGACCGGATCCGGCGGGACTTCGTCGGCGGCATCCGCAGCGGGGTGACCGGCGTCCCGACGCTGTTCGTCAACGACGTCCGCCACGACGGCGGCTACGACCTGGCGGAGCTGCTGGCCGCCGTGGACGCCGCGGCGAACGCCTGACCCGTTAAGAGGGGCCCCTGTACAACGCCAGGCGTTAACAAGGGGCCCCTCCTTGCATCAAAGGAGGTGGAGGGCGCGGGCGCGTTGGACGGCCTCCCGGCGGCGGGTCGCGTCGAGCTTGCGGTAGATGTTGCGAACGTGGGTCTTGACCGTGTTGACCGACAGGGACAACTCGCTGGCGATCTCCACGTTGGACAGGATGCTCTGCAGGTAACGCAGGATCGTCAGTTCCCGCTCGGTGAGCGGCTCGTTCAGCTGCGGCGCGCTGGGCCGCTCGGCCGATTCGTCAGCCAACCGCTCGTCCATCCCACGTAGCAGGTCACTCACGGTCGCCCAGTGCGCCGTCCCGGAGTCCAGGTGCGCGGCGAGCAGGTCGCGTACCGCCGGCTCGGCGTGGGTGAAGACCCGCCGGTGGCCCTCCGGCTCGGCCAGGTCGAGCACCTGTTCCAGGACCCGCCCGGCCCGCCGGGCGTCGCCATCGCGGGCCAGGACCGCGTCGAGCAGGCCAGCGGTGAGCCGGACCGACAGCGGCCAGGACTGCGCGCCGGGCGCGGCCCAGTCGGGCAGCGCCCGCCCGGCGGCTCGGGGATCCCCGGCCCGCAGCTCCACTCGGGACAGCGCAACCCCGAGCGCCGCCGCCTCCGCGCTCTCGACGTCGCAGTTCCGCAGCGCGTCGGTGACCAGGACTCGGGCGGTGTCCACGTCACCGACGTCCGCCCGCAGCCGCGCCTCGGTCGCGGCCAGCCAGGCGGCCGGTTCCCGGCCCGGCGCCCCCTCCCCGGCTGCGGCGACGGCCCGCAGGGCGGCGGCCGGTTGGCCCTCCGCGGCCAGCAGTTCGGCCCGACAGAGCCCGGCCAGCGCCGCCGCCTCCGGCTGCGCGGCAGCCGGGCCGGCGAGGGCCAGGTGGGCTGCCGCCTCCGCCGGTTCGTCGCGTTGGCACGCCACCAGGGCCAGCGCCAGGTACGCGTACCCGCAGTCCAGCCGGGCGGACCAGCCCTGACAGGCCGGCGTTTCGAGCACCTCCCGCGCGGCGCGTTCGGCCGCCCGCAACCCGCCCCGCGCCGCGGTGAGCAACGCCGACCGGCTGGCGTCGACCAGCTCCGTACGCGGCCGACCCGTACGCCGAGCCGCAGCGCGGGCCGCGGCGAACTGTGCCGTGGCGGCGGACAGCTCCCCCTCGGCCAGCGACACCAGGCCGAGCGCGGTGCCGGCGACCGCCCGGACATCGGCGTCCTCCCCGGCCCCGGCGCGCGGGTCGTCTCCCGGCCCGGCGGCGGTGCACATGGCGAGCAGCCGGGCGGCGGCGCGGCGGATCTCCGCGGGCTCCCCGCCGAGCCGGGCCAGGGTCAGCTCCAGCGCGGTCGCCAGCCGGCGGAACCGGTCCCGGCGTGGGGCGGGCAGACCGCGCGCCTGCTCGGCGGCGCGCCGCAGGTGATGGTCGGCCCCGGCGACGTCCCCGGCGTACGCCCGCTCGGCGGCGCAGGCCAGCGCCAGCTCCGGGTCCCGGCGGACCGCCTCGGCGGGCGGCTCGGGCGGCGGTGGGCCGACCGACCCGCCCCGCCCGTACGGCGCCAGTTCCGGCCACCGGGCGATCAGCAGCTCGGTGGCCTGGTTCCACTCGCCTGCGGCCAGCGCGTGCCGCAGCGCCTCGGCCGGCCGGTCGTTGCCCGCGTACCAGCCGGCGGCCCGCAGGTGCAGGTCGCGCAGCTCCTCGGCGGGAAGCCGGCCCAGCTCGTCGCGGAGCAGGTCGGCCAACAGCGGGTGGCACCGGTACCAGGGCGGGGTGCTGCCGTCGGGTCGGAGGAAGCCGCCGGGGTGGGCCAGGTCGGCCAGCAGTTGGCCGGCGTCGGCCCGGCCGGTCACCGCGTCGGCGAGGTCGGCGCAGACGACGGCGGCGACGGCGCTGCGCCGCAGCACGTCCCGGACGTCCGGGTCCAGCGGGGCGAGCACCTCGTCCCGCAGGTACGCGGCGACGTCCGACTGGTCCCCGCCGAACCGCTCGACGCCGCGGGCCGGGTCGGGCTGGGCGCGCAGCGCCAGCGCGGCGAAGCGCAGGCCGGCCGGCCAGCCGCCGGTCCGCTCGCGCAGCCGGGGCACCGTCGCGGCGGGCAGCGGTACCCCGTGCGCGACCAGCAGGTCGGCCACCTCGTCGGTGGTGAACGCCAGTTCGTCCGGGCCGATCTCGGTCAGCTCGCCGGCCAGCCGCCACCGGTGCAGGGCCAGCGGCGGGTCGGTCCGGGCGCCGACCACGAGCCGCACCCGCCCCTCGGTGTGACGGAGCAGGAACTCCAGCCCGGTCAGCGCGGCCGGATCGTGGATCCGGTGCAGGTCGTCCAGGACCAGCCGCACCGGGCGGTCCCGGGCGGCGAGCGCCGCCGCGAGCAGTTCGAGCTGGTCGGGGCGGGGCGGGGTGTCCGGCACGGGCAGCCGGGGTCCCTCGTCCGGCACGCCCTCCGCGCTGGCCCGCAGCGCCGCCGCCAGGTAGGACCAGAGCCGCTGCCCGGTGTCGCCCTCCTCCACCGCCACCCAGGCCGGCGGCGGCTCGGCGCGGCCGGCGCGCGCCCAGCAGGCGAGCAGCGTCGTCTTGCCCCAGCCGGCCGGCGCGCAGACCAGCGTGACCGGCCCGGCCGCCCCCTCGTCCAGCCGGTTCAGCAGCCGGGGCCGGACCAGCACCGGCTCGGGCAGGGTGGCCGGGGCCAGCCGGGACGCGAGCAGGGGCACCTCGGCCACCTCGACCCCAGCTTCCTCCGGCATGCGGCCCTCCCCCGTCACGTCCGCTCCCGGCCGGTGCGGCCTGCCGCCCGTTCCCCCGCTGCGGCCTGCGGTTACCCGGCCCGAGCGGGTTCACCCCTTCGGGGCGAACCCGCTTCACCCGGCCCGGTCGCACCCTGGGGGCACGCGGGCGGCCGGCGGCGCGTGGCCGGACGCCCGCCGGACCGCGACGACGGGAGGGGCACGTGGCACGGATGGCAGGACCGGATCCGCGACCCGGTCGCTGGCAGGTGGTGACCGTGGCGGGGCGGCCCGAGGAGGTGCTTCCGGGCGGCCGGTGGCCGGAGCCGCTACGTCGGCTGGGCGGGGCGGTGGAGGTGGAGGCCGGGCCGGCGCCCGGCGGGCGTGGCACCGAGCTGGCCGCCCGGCCGCTCGACGGCGAGCTGCGGCTGCCCGGCCTCGCCGCCCACCTGATCGGCGACGATCCCGGCCGGTTCGTCCGGCAGGTGTTACGGGAGGCCAAGCAGCTCGCCGAGACCGGGGAGGTGCTGCGGGCGGACCGATCCCGGCTGGACCGTACGGGGGTGGTCGGGTGAGGGCGCTCTGCTGGGAGGGCGTCGACGCGCTGGCCGTACGCCAGGTCCCCGACCCTGAGCTGCGCAACAGCCAGGACATGATCGTGCGGGTACGGCGGAGCGCCACCTGCGGCGCGGACCTGCCACTGCTGGCCGGGCGGATCCCGTACCTGGCCGCCGGGGACGTGCTCGGGCACGAGTTCCTCGGCGAGGTGGTCGAGGTGGGGCCGGAGGTACGCCGGCACCGGGTCGCCGACCGGGTGGTGGTCTGCGCGGGGATCGCTTGTGGGGCCTGCTGGTTCTGCCGGCAGGGCCTCTTCGCCTGCTGCGACAACGGCACCACCGACGCGGCGGCGGCCGAGTCGGCGTGGGGTCAGCCCACCGCCGGCTGCTACGGCCACCCAGGCCCGCTGGGCGGCTTCGCCGGCAGCCACGCCGAGTACGTGCGGGTGCCGTACGCCGACGTCGGCGCGTTCACCGTGCCGGACGCGGTCAGCGACGACCGGGCGGTGTTCGCCTCGGACGCCGCGCCGACCGGCTGGCTCGGCACCGAGCTGGGTGAGGTGACACCCGGCGACGTGGTGGCGATCTGGGGCGCCGGCGCGGTCGGCCAGCTCACCGCCGGGGCCGCCGCGCTGCGCGGGGCGGCGCGGGTGATCGTCATCGACGACCACGACGACCGGCTGCGAATGGTCGAGCGGCACGTCGGCGCGGAACCGCTCAACTACCGGCAGGTGGACGTCCCCGCCGAGCTGCGGGAGCGCACCGGGGGCCGGGGGCCGGACGTGTGCGTGGAGGCGGTCGGCATGCCGGCCCAGCGACCGGGCCTGCTGGCCGGGCGGCTCGGTGGGGGCGCGGACCGGCCGTTGGCGTTGCGCGAGGCGGTGCATGCCTGCCGGAAGGGCGGCACGGTGGTGGTGCTCGGCACCTGGACCGGGTTCGTCGACACGTTCCCGCTGGGCGCGGTGATGAACAAGGGGCTGACCGTACGCAGCGCCCGGCAGCACGGGCAGCGCTGGATCCCGATGCTGCTGGACCGGATGGCCCGCGACGAGCTGCGCACCGAGCACCTGGCCACCCACCACCTGCCGTTGGAGCGGGGCCCGGACGGGTACGCGTTGTTCCGCGACCGGACCGACGGCTGCGTACGGGCGGTCTTCTCGCCGTGAGTCACGCCGTCGTGGGTGGCACACTCGGTGGGTGCCCGACGAGCGCCCGTACGACCTGGTCCTGTTCGGCGCCACCGGGTTCACCGGCGGCCTCACCGCCGACTACCTGGCCCGGCACGCCCCAGGCGGGCTGCGCTGGGCCCTCGCCGGGCGGAATCCAGCCAAGTTGGCCGGGGTGCGGGACCGGCTCGCCGGGATCGACGGCGGTCTGGCCGGGCTGCCGCTGCTGACCGCCGACGTCACCGACCCGGCGTCGCTGCGGGTCGTGGCGGAACGTGCGCGGGTGGTCGCCAGCACCGTCGGCCCGTACCTACGGCACGGGGAGCCGCTGGTCGCGGCGTGTGCCGCCGCCGGCACCGACTACGTCGACATCACCGGCGAGCCCGAGTTCGTCGACCTGATGTACGTGCGGCACCACGCCGAGGCGGTCCATACCGGCGCACGGCTGGTGCACGCCTGCGGCTTCGACTCGGTCCCGCACGACCTGGGGGTCTGGTTCACCGTGCGGCGGCTGCCCGCCGACGGGCCGGTCACCGTGGACGGCTACGTCCGGGCCGGGGGCCGTTTCTCCGCCGGCACGTACCACTCGGCGCTTCTCTCGTTCTCCCGCACCGGCCAGGCCCGCCATGCGGCGCGGGCGCGCCGGGCCGTCGAGCCGCGGCCGGAGAGCCGCCGGGCCCGCGCGGTGCCGGGGAAGGTGGGCCGGGCGGAGGAGGCCAACGGGTGGGCGGTGCCGCTGCACACCATCGACCCGCAGATCGTCCGCCGCTCCGCGGCGGCCCGCCCGGAGTACGGCCCGGACTTCCGCTACCGGCACTTCGCCGCGGTGCAGCGGCTGCCGACCGTGCTGGCCGCCGGGGTGGGCCTGGCCGGCCTGATCGGGCTGGTGAAGCTGCCACCGACCCGGCGTTGGCTGCTCGGCCGGCTCACTTCCGGGCAGGGGCCGAGCGCCGAGCAGCGGGCGAGGTCCTGGTTCCGGGTCCGGTTCGTGGGCGCCGGCGGTGGCAAGACGGTGGTCACCGAGGTGGCCGGCGGCGACCCCGGCTACGACGAGACGGCCAAGATGCTCGCCGAGTCGGCCCTCTGCCTGGCCTTCGACGACCTGCCGCCCACCGCCGGGCAGGTGACCACGGTGACCGCGATGGGCGACGCCCTGCTCGACCGGCTGGTGCGGGCGGGGATCACGTTCCGGGTGGTGGACGCTTGACCCTCGACCAGGTTGAGGCCACAGGATCCCCGAACGTGGAGAGCGAACTGCGCAGCATCGGCGAGCTGGCCCGGGCCAGCGGCCTGACGGTGAGCGCGCTGCGGTTCTACGACCGCTGCGGCGTACTGGTCCCGGCGCTGGTCGACCCGGCCACCGGCTACCGCTGGTACACCGACGACCAGGTCGCCCCGGCCCGGCTGGTGGCCGGGCTGCGCCGGGTCGGGATGCCGCTGTCCGGGATCGCCGAGGCGCTGGCGCACCGGCACGAGCCGGCGGTGGTCCACCGACTGTTGGACGCGCACCTGCGCCGGCTGGAGGACGGCCTCGCCGACGCCCGCCGTGAGCTCTCCCGGATCCGCGCCCTGATCGATCCGGAGGAGATCGCCATGACCACCCGTCTCGTGCTGAACCGCGCCGACCTGTCCGCCGCCGTCGACGCCGTCCGGTTCGCCGTCGGCACCGACCCGGAGCTGCCCGTGCTGGCCGGCGTGCTGGTGGAGGTGGAGCCGGACGGCGTACGGCTGGTCGCCACCGACCGGCACCGGCTGGCGGTGGCCCGGGCGGCCGGCAAGGTCGACGGCCCAGCGGTCCGGGCGCTGCTGCCGACCGACGCCGTGGACGAGCTACGCGCCCTGTTGGACACCGGCGACGGGATCACCCCGGAGGCTCACCTCACCGTCGCCCCGGACCGGGTCGAGGTTTCGGTCGCGGGCCGCGCGGTGGCCGCTGCGGCGCTGCCGTACGACTTCCCGGACTACCGCCGGCTGCTGCACAGCCACGTCGCCGGCTCGCCCGCGTACCGGATCTCGGTCGACGTGGCCGCGCTGCGCGGCGCGCTCGCCCGCGACGGCGCTCCCGTGCTGGTCCGCGAGCATGACGGGGTACGCGCCGAGGTGGCCGTGCTCGGCCTCGACGAGCGGGGCGGGCTGCGCCTGGTCGGGCCGGACGAGGTTACGGCGGCGGACGCGGCGGCGGACGCGGTGCGGGTCGGGGTGAACCGGGAGTACCTGCTCGACGCCCTGGACGCCGGGGATCGCGGCCAGCTCGTGCTGGAACTGGACGGCCCGATCACCCCGCTGGCCGTCCGCCGCCCGGACGACGCCGACGCCTTCTCCATCCTCATGCCGATCCGGCTCTGACCCGCGCTCACCGCGGTCGTGCCGGTCTCGTGCCGGCGCGGCCCTGATCCGCTCATTCCCGCGGCTTCGCCAGCTCGACGCCAGTCACCCTCCGTCACGCCGCCCGCCAGACCGGCCCCTCCCCGCCGCCGCCTTTGCTCTGCAGCCACGTACGCAGCAGTCACCCACGGTTGCTGCTGCGTATATGGCTGCAAAGCAAAGCGGCCGGCGGGGTTAGTCGGTTGGGAATGCGTCGCCGCAGAGTTGACCAGTTCAACAGGGCATCTGGGAAAGAAACGGCACCGCTACTCCGCATCGGCGATCCCACCGCTGTCACCGAGCGTCACATGCTCGCCCGACAGCCGCCAAATCACGCAGCGTCATCGCTGGTCGTACGCCATGAGCCGGTCGCGCCACCCGCCGCCCCGGCCGGAGCCGGGCCGACCGGGCCGCGACGGTAGCATCTGAGGGTCCCACCTGACCGCCTGGACGGAGCGTACGGAGCAGCATGCTCGACATGGAGTTGATCCGGAAGGATCGCGAGGCGGTGGCGACCGCGCTGGCGAAGCGTCTGGATCCCGCCGAGGTCAACCGGGCGCTGGACGAGATCCAGCGGCTCGACCAGGAACGTCGCGCCCTGATCACGGAGATCGACGCCGAGCGGCAGCGCCGCAAGGCGGAGGCGCGGGCGTACGCGCAGGCCAAGCGATCCGGCGGCACGCCGGAGCCGGTCGCGCCGGAGGCCGAGCGCAAGCAGCTCGCCGAGCTGGAGTCCCAGCTGGACGAGGTGCACTCCCGGCTGCGCACCACGATGAGCGAGCTGCCCAACCTGCCCGCCGACGACGTCGTCGCCGGTGGCAAGGAGGCGAACCGGGTTGTCAGGACCTTCGGCGAGCCGCCGGCCATCGAGAAGGTGCGGGACCATGTGGAGCTGAGCCGCGCGCTCGGCCTGGTCGACCACGAGCGCGGCGTCAAGCTCGGCGGTTCCGGCTTCTGGATGTACACCGGGATGGGCGCCCGGCTGGAGTGGGCGCTGGTCAACTGGCTGATCGAGCAGGACATCCAGGCCGGCTACGAGTTCCTGCTCCCGCCGCACCTGCTGCTGGACAGCGCCGGTTTCGCGGCCGGGCAGTTCCCCAAGTTCTACGACGACGTCTACCACCTGGACCGGCAGTCCGCCCCGCGCGGGCAGTTCCTGCTGCCCACCGCGGAGACGGCGATCCTCGGGGCGTTCCAGGACGAGATCCTGGAGACCGCGAAGCTGCCGCTGAAGGCGTTCGCCTACACCCCGTGCTACCGCCGGGAGGCGGCCGGGTCGCACTCGGACGAGCGCGGCACCGTGCGCGGCCACCAGTTCAACAAGGTGGAGATCTTCCAGTTCACCCTGCCCGAGCAGGCGGACACCGCGCTGGCGGAGATGGTCGGCCACGTGGAGGGCCTGGTCGAGCAGTTGGGCCTGCACTACCAGACCAGCCTGCTCGCGGCCGGTGATTCCAGCGCCTCGATGAAGAAGACCCTCGACATCGAGGTCTGGATGCCGAGCACCGGCAAGTACAAGGAGGTGTCGTCGGTCTCCTGGGGCGGCGACTACCAGGCCCGCCGGGCGGCCATCCGCTACCGGGAGCCGGGCGGCAAGCAGACCCGTTTCGTGCACACCCTCAACGGTTCGGCGCTGGCCACCAGCCGGCTCTTCCCGGCGATCCTGGAGCAGTTCCAGCAGCCCGACGGTTCGGTGCTGGTGCCGGAGGTGCTCCGCGACAAGCTCGGCACCGACCGGCTCACCCCGGTCCGCTGACCGGTCGACCCGCAACGCGGGGGTCGGGCTTCGCCCGGCCCCCGTCTTTTTCCCCTAGACAACGACACATTTCCATGCGTTGACAGCTGCTGCAAAACGCTTGTAACCTTGCGGAAAATTTCAGGCGGATCTGCAAGAAGCAGGAGTCCCCGATGCAGCAAACTCAACGTCGCTCGGCGGTCCTCACCCTCGGCCTGGCCGCCAGCCTGCTCGTCCCGACCACCGTGGCGGCACCCCCGGCCACCGCGGCCACCCCCGGCAGCAAGAAGGTCATCGTCCAGCTCTTCGAGTGGAACTGGACCTCGGTGGCCAGCGAATGCACCACCCAGCTCGGCCCCAAGGGGTACGGCTACGTCCAGGTCTCCCCGCCACAGGAGCACGTCACGGGCAACCAGTGGTGGCTGGCCTACCAGCCGGTCAGCTACAAGATTGAGTCGCGCAAGGGCACCCGGGCACAGTTCCAGTCCATGGTGAACACCTGCCACGCCGCCGGCGTCAAGGTGATCGTGGATGCCGTCATCAACCACATGTCCGGCCAGGACAACGGCGGCACCGGCTGGGCCGGCACCGCGTACGGCCACTACAACTACCCCGGCACCTACGGTTCGCAGGACTTCCACTACTGCGGCCGCAACGGCAACAACGACATCGTCAACTACTACGACCGCTACGAGGTGCAGAACTGCGAACTGGTCAACCTCGCCGACCTCAAGACGGAGTCGGACTACGTGCGGTCGACGATCGCCGGCTACCTGAACGACCTGCTCTCACTCGGCGTGGACGGGTTCCGGCTGGACGCCAGCAAGCACATGCCGGCCGCCGACATCGCCGCCATCAAGGGCAAGCTGTCCCGCTCGACGTACCTCGTGCAGGAGGTCATCTACGGCGCCGGTGAGCCGATCCAGCCGACCGAGTACACGGGCAACGGTGACGTGCACGAGTTCCGCTACGGCAAGGACCTGGCCCGGATGTTCAACAGCGAGCGGCTGGCGTACCTGAAGAACTTCGGCGAGTCCTGGGGCTACCTGCCCGGCAGCCAGGCGGTGGTCTTCACCGACAACCACGACACCCAGCGCGACGGCGGGGTGCTGACCTACCGCGACCGGGGCGAGTACGCCCTGGCCAACGCCTTCATGCTGGCCTGGCCGTACGGCACCCCGGCGGTGATGTCCAGCTTCACGTACAGCAACCGGGACCAGGGCCCGCCCTCGGACGCCGGCAACAAGACCTTGAACACCGTCTGCTACTCCGGCTGGGAGTGCGAGCACCGCTGGCGGGTCATCGCCAACATGGTCGGCTTCAACAACGCCACCCAGGGCGCGGCAGTCGCCAACTGGTACGACAACGGCTGGCAGCACATCGCGTTCAGCCGGGCCGGCAAGGGCTACCTGACCATCAACGACGAGGACTATGCGATCACCGGCCGCTCGTACTACACGGGTCTGCCCGCCGGCCGGTACTGCGACGTCATCCACGGCGACTACAGCAACGGCTCGTGCAACGGGCCGGTAATCACCGTCGACGGCAACGGCTGGTTCGCCGCCAACGTCCCGGCCCACGACGCGATCGCCATCCACGTCGGCGCGAAACTGTCCTGACCACGCAAGGGCCCGCCGTCGACTACAGTGCGGATCGTGCTGTCTGGCCGATTGACATCGCGGCGGGCCCTCGGCTGGCTGCTGGCCGCGCTCGGCGTACCGCTGCTGCTGGTGGCGGCGCTGCTGGCCGGAGGAACGCTGACCGGCACCCCGGCCCCAGCCGCCGCACCGGTCGGCACCACGCCGGCGTCGCCGACCGCGAGCCCGGCGCCGGAGGGATCCGTGCCGCCGGCCGCCCCGGCCCCGAACGAACTGCCGGTGATCACGTACGCCCCGGCACCCCGCGGGTTCCCCGCCGACCCGGGCGTGGGCGACATCCGACCGCTCACCGCGGGTCTCGCGCCGGCCCGCATCATCGCCGCGTACGACGCGCCGGGCGGGCGGCCGCTGGCCTTCCTCACCCCCAGCATCAGAGGCGCCAAGCTGACCATGCCGATCGTCGACCGGCGGGCCGGCTGGACCGCGGTGCTGCTGCCCTCGGCGAACCGCCGCATCGCCTGGCTTCCGGCCGACGGCTGGACCGAGGTCGCCCTGCCCGACCAGATCGTGGTGGAACGCCGATCCCACCGGCTCACCTGGTACCGGAACGGTCGCGCGATGCAGTCCTGGCAGGTCAGCCTCGGCATGTCCGGGCAGTCCACCCCGCTCGGACGCACCTTCATCCTCGGCCGCACGCCCCCGCCCGAGGCCGTCTACGGCGGCGTCGACGTCCTCGCCCTGGGCGCGATCCCCGACGACCCGGACGCGGTGCCGACCGGCCTGCGCGGCGCCCACATCGGGCTGCACAGCTGGTACACCGACGCGCAGCTCGGAAAGAACGTCACCAACGGCTGCATCCGGTTGACCCGCAGCGGCCAGCGCAAGCTGCTCGCCGAGGTGCCGCCGGGCACCAGCGTGGTGGTGGTGGACCGACTCCGCACCCCGCCGGCGACCGCCTGACCGTCGAGAGGGTCGCCGGCCGTCCGGCCCGGCTCACTGGCCGAGCAGCCAGCCGTTCTCCTCGGCGACCCGGACCGCGTCGGCCCGGTTGCGGGCACCGGTCTTGCCGATCGCCGAGGAGAGGTGGTTGCGGACCGTCCCCTCGGAGAGGTGCAGGATCGCCGCCAGCTCCGCCACGGTGCCGCCGGACCGCGCGGTCCGCAACACCTCGGTCTCCCGCTCGGTCAGCGGGCTCGCCCCGCTGGCCAGGGTCTCCGCGGCCAGGGTCGGGTCGACCACCCGCAGCCCGGCGTGCACCCGACGTACCGCGTCGGCGAGCTGCCGGGCCGGGGTGTCCTTGACGACGAAGCCGCCCGCGCCCGCCTCCATCGCCCGACGCAGGTAGCCGGGGCGGCCGAAGGTGGTCACCACCAGCACCCGGCAGTCGGGCACCGCCGCCCGTAGCGCGGCGGTCGCGGCGATCCCGTCCAGGCCGGGCATCTCCACGTCGAGCAGCGCCACGTCGGGCCGGGTACGCCGGGCCTCCGGAACCACCTCGTCGCCACGCCCCACCTCGGCGACCACCGTCAGGTCCGGCTCCAACGACAGCAGCGCCGCGAGGGCGCCCCGCACCAGCGCCTGGTCGTCGGCGAGCAGCAGCTTGATCACGCTCATCAGGACACCGCCGGCAGGGCGACCCGCAGCAGGAAGCCGCGCCCGTCGGGGCGGCGGCCGACGATGACCGTGGCGTCCAGCCGCCGCGCCCGCTCGCGCAGCCCGACCAGGCCGTGCCCCGCCGCGCCGGACTCCCCGACCGGCCCCCGGCCGTCGTCGCGCACCTCGACGGCCGAGTCGTCCACCCGGATCTCGCAGCGCCGGGCGCCACTGTGCCGGACCACGTTGGTCACCCCCTCGCGTACCGTCCAGCCGAACAGCTCGTCCGCCTCCGTGGAAAGCTGCGGCACCGTCTCCGGCAGGTCCGCGGCGATGCCCGCGGCGGCCAACGCCGAGCGGGCACCGGCCAGCTCCGTGGCCAGGCGCACACCCCGGTACGCCCCGACGGTGCCGCGCACGTCGGCGAGGGCCTGCCGGGCCAGCCGCTCCACGTCGGCGATCTCGGTGGCCGCCCGGGCCGGGTCCAGCTCCAGCAGCCGGCCGGCCAGCTCGGCCTTGACGGCCACCACGGTCAGCGAGTGGCCGAGGATGTCGTGCAGGTCGCGGGCGGTGCGGGCCCGTTCCTCGGCCACCGCGAGCCGGCGGATCTCCTGCTGGGCGGCCTGCAGCTCGGCGTTGCGTTGGGTCAATCGGCTCACGCCGAACATGGCGAACGAGGCGAGCAGGACCGCGAAGACGATGCTGTCCTTCGACTTCCAGCCGGGCACCAACGCGGCCGTGACCGCCGGGGTCAGCGCGGCGACGACGACCATCGCCAGCGCCTGGCGCCCCGGCAGCAGGAACACCGCCGCCGCCGCGACGAAGGCCAGGGTGGTGAGCCAGTCGCCCTCCGTACCGGGAATTCCGGCGAGCCCGAGGCCGACCAGCGCCGCCAGGGCGATCCAGGCCCGGCTGCGGGGGATGCTCTGATGCGCCTGCCGGCGGGCCCGCGCCCACTGAAACACCAACACGTAGCAGACGCCGAAGGCGACGAGGGTGGATGCGCCCAGCACCCGCCGCCACAGTTCGGGCTGTTGCAGGGCGGTGACCAGCGGGATGTTGAGGAAGATGAGCCAGACCGCGGCAAGCAGCCAGCCGGTGACCCGCCAGTGGTTTCTCGGCTGGCTGCGTTCCGGCGGCGGGTTCACGGTGAACACGCTAACCTCCCGCCGCGACCGTCAGACGCGGCTGGTGTCCCGGCGGAACAGCCGGGCCGCGCCGAGACCGAACACCGCCGTCCAGGCGGCCACGTTGCCCACCGCCGCCCAGTCCAGGCCGTCGCCTGTCAGCGGGGCCCGGGCGAGCTGGCCGACCCCGTACACCGGGGTGAACTTGGCGATCTCCTGGAGGGCGTGCGGCAGCATCTCCAGCGGCACGAAGAGCCCGCCGAACATGGCCAGGATGGCCAGGATCGGGCCCATGAACTGCATGACGTTCTCGGCCGGGGCGAGGTAGCCGACGAAGAGCCCGAAGGCGGCGAAGACCAGCGACCCGATCCAGGCGGCCAGGCCGGCGAGCAGCCAGACGTCGGCCGGCAGGCGTACGCCGGCGGCGGCGCCGACCGCGAACTCGACCAGCACGCCGACCAGCCCGAGCACCATCGCGGTGGCCGCCTTCGTGGCCACGTACGCGGCCGGGTGCAGCGGGGTGAGCCGCAGCTGCCGGCTCCAACCCAGGGCCCGCTCGGTGGCGACCGCCGCCCCCGCGCTGGTGGTGGCGACCATGGCCGCGTACACGGCGAGGCTGATCATGATCCAGCCCATGACCGGGCTGCCGTTGGGCAGCTCCTGGCCGCGCTGCGGCAACCCGAACAGCAGGAAGAACACCGCCGGCATGATCAGCGTGAACATCAGTGTCCGGCGGTTGCGCAGCAGGCGGCGGACCTCGATGCCGAGCACGGCTGTGGAGAACCCGCCGAGGGCCGGCGGACGGCGGTCGGTCGGACGGTTGGACGACGTGGTGGTGGACGAGGCGGCGACGGTCATCGTCAGGCTCCGATCGGCTGCGCGGGGTCGGTGGTCAGGCTGTCGGTGGTCCTCAGGCCGTCGGTGGCCGTCAGGCTGTCGGTGGCCGTCAGGCTGTCGGTGGTGAGGGCGAGGAAGGCGTCCTCGAGCTTGCGGGAGGTGATCTCGACGTCCCGGGCGGCGGTGCGGGTGAGCAGGTGGCGGGCGACCGCGTCCGAGTCGTCGGTGCGTACCAGCACCACGTCACCGCGTACCTCGACCGCTCGGACGCCCGGAAGCGCGGCGAGGGCGGCCTGGTCGGCGCCCGGCAGGGTGGCCCGGACGATCCGGCCGGCAGCCAGGTTCTTGATCTCGGCGGTGGTGCCGTCGGCGATGATCCGGCCCTGCCGGACCAGCACGATCCGGTCCGCGTACGCGTCGGCCTCGTCGAGGTAGTGGGTGGCGAAGATGATGGTCCGGCCGGCCCGGGCGTCGGCCCGGATCGCCTGCCAGAAGTCCCGCCGCCCCTCGACGTCCATGCCGGTGGTGGGCTCGTCGAGCACCATCAGGTCCGGGTCCGGCAGCAGCGCCAGGGCGAAGCGCAGCCGCTGCTGCTGCCCGCCGGAGCACTTGCCCACCGGGCGGTCGGCGAGGTCGGCGATCCCGGCCCGCTCCAGCACCTCGGCGACCGGCCGGGTGTACGCGTGAAAGTGCGCGGTCATCCGTACCGTCTCGGCGACGGTGAGATCCTTGAGCAGGCCACCGGTCTGCATCACGGCGGCGACCCGGCCGCGTCGGACGGCGTCGGACGGCGTGCCGCCGAAGAGCCGGACCGTGCCGGCGTCCGGGCGGGCCAGCCCGAGCAGCATGTCGATGGTGGTGGTCTTGCCGGCACCGTTGGGGCCGAGAAAGGCCACCACCTCGCCCGGCTGGACGCGGAGGCTGAGCCCGTCGACGGCGGTGACGGGGCCGAAGGTCTTGGTGATTCCGGCCAGCTCGACGGCCGGTGGGGTGTCGGTCATGACAATGATGCTCCGGGGAAGGCCCCTGCCGCCCCCGGAGCATGCGTCATCTTCCACCCGTGACATTTGTCAGGGCTCTGGGTCGGCGGAGCAGATCCGGTCGGGGAGTGAGTGTGGCCGGGCCGGGTAACCGCCGGGGTCAGCACACCGCGACACCGGGAGGTCACCATGGCGGCGCCGACGGGACGAGTCGACACGATCGTGCTGATCCACGGGCTCTGGCTGACCCCACGCAGTTGGGAGCACTGGGCCGACCGCTACCGGGCGCGGGGCTTCCAGGTGCTGACGCCGGCCTGGCCCGGTATGGACGCCGAGGTCGAGGAGCTACGGGCGAACCCCACCTCGATCGCCGAACAACGGATCGCGGACATCACCGACCATTACGCCCGGATCATCCGCGACCTGCCC
This sequence comes from Micromonospora sp. NPDC006766, assembly GCF_040636055.1. NCBI lineage: Bacteria > Bacillati > Actinomycetota > Actinomycetes > Micromonosporales > Micromonosporaceae > Micromonospora > Micromonospora sp. NPDC006766. The sequence goes on from NZ_JBEYIX010000008.1 coordinate 120,853, forward strand.
CGCCCGCCGATCATCATGGGGCACTCGTTCGGCGGCCTGATCGCCCAACTCCTGGTCGCCCGGAAGCTGAGCGCCGCCGCCGTGGCCGTCCATCCCATCCCGGTCGACGGGGTGCAGGAATTCCCGGTGAGCACTCTGCGGTCGGTCTTCCCCGTCCTGGACAGCCCGACCCACCTGCACCAGGCAGTGCCGATCACCCCGGACGACTTCCACTACGTCTTCGGCAACACGATGAGCCGGCAGGACTCCGACGCGGCCTGGGAGCGCTACGCCGTCCCCGCCGCGGGGCATGTCCTCTTCGAGGCCGTCTTCGCCAACCTCGAACCGGGCGGAGTCACCAAGATCGACAGCCACGAGTCCGACCGGGCACCGCTGCTGCTGCTCGCCGGGGACGCCGACAACGTCGTGCCGCCCCGGGTGGTGCGCCTCAACGCCGACATCTACCGCCCCTCCCGGGCCCTGACCGGGTATCAGGAATTCCCCGGCCGGTCACACTTCGCCATCGCCGCCCCAGGCTGGGAAGAGGAAGCCGACTTCGCCCTGGAGTGGGCGATGGAAGCCGTCAACGAATTCTCCCAACCCGTGGTCACCCACCCCCCCACCCACCGCTAACCCCGCCCACCCACCCCGCCCGCCCCTCCCACCCGCCCGCCCCCGCCCCGCCTGTCGATCATGGAGTTGTGGCACTGGACGAAGCCAACCTTTCGGACAAGACAGGCGCCACGCCTCCATGATCAACGCGGCTGGGGAGTGCGGAGGCGGAGGGTTTGGCGGATCTCGTGGAGCAGGTAGTCGGGGCGGAGGTAGAGGTCGCGGTCGGTGAAGTAGCGCATGGTCCAGCCGTGGGCAGCGAGCCAGTTCATTCGGGTCCGGTCGGCGCGCAGGCGGTCCCGGGTCAGGTGGGATCTGCCGTCGTACTCGATGCCGACCTTGTGGACGCGGTAACCCAGGTCAAGTCGGACAACCGGGTTTCCCCACTCGTCGGGAACCCAGAGCTGCGGCTCGGGCGGGGGCAGGCCACCGTCGATGAGCACCAGACGCAACTGGCCGTCCAGAACGCTGGCGAACAGGCCTCGGGCACCATCGTCGCCAGCAACGTGACCGGCCCGACCGCCGGCAGCTGGACCGCCGGACCGGCCGCGAGCACCTCCACCTGGCGCAGCAGCTCCGGATAGAAGCGCTCGAAGAACCGTTCCTCGTCCGTCACCGGCACCCGAATCGCCGACCCGGACAGTGCCCGCAGCATGCCGGACGGCATCGTCCCGGTCAGCGGCGCCAACCACAGCGTTCGTTTCCCGGGCGGGACCCGGCGCCATCCTGCCTCTCCCACCAGGCGGCGCCGTGTGCCGGGTCACCGACGAGGACCGATGCTCCGCGCGGATCGGCGCCCCGTCGACCGCCAACGTCGACTGCAGCACCAGGTCCCCGTCGGCCCGGTCGACCCGCACCGACAGCCGGGCCGGCCGACGACCGAGCACGACCGGGCCCGGCTGTTTGCCGGCCGGTACGAGCGGCAGCCGTCGCCAGCCGCACGATCTCGCCGAGCAGTCGGCGGTGCCGTTCGTGCTGTTTTGACCTACTGAGGTGTGGGTAGTTCAACGACGACCGGTTGATCCCGGAACGGACCCAGCCGGCGCGTCCGGGCACCACCGGATGCAGGGCGATTCGGAAGCCATCCGTTTCGTCGGGGCCGGACGGCGTGACCTCGAACTGCAGGCCGAGAGCCGGCTGTTCGTTCGGCGGGGCAACCGGGTGCGCGGCGACGTCGCGGACCAGAGCGGAGATCGCGTTTTCCCAGTTCGGCGTCTTGGGTGCCGGGCGGGGGTTCGAGCAGCTCCGCGGTGGGCAGCGTGGCGAGGAGCCCCGGCCGGCGGTCGGATCCCACTGCACGTCGACCAGCTCGCCGCGTTCGAGGTGCCGCCGGGCCTGTACGAACGCGCGGGTACCGACGATGTCGTACAGCCCCGCCTCGGCCAGGCTCAGCGAAACCCGGGCATGGGCTCGCTGTCGGCGGGTATGACGGGGTCATGAGGGCGAGCTTCCGCCTTGGCCGGATATTGGGAGTGCCGGTCGGGGTCAACTGGAGCGTCGTGGTCATCTTCGCGCTGATCGCCTGGGCGCTGGCGGCCAGTCTGTTCCCACGCTCCTACCCCGGCTATTCGACCTTCGCGTACGTGGTGGCGGGCCTGGCCGCGGCGGTGGTGTTCTTCGGCGGCCTGCTCGCCCACGAGTTGGCCCACTCAGTCGTGGCCAAGCGCAACGGAATCGACGTCGAGGACATCACGCTCTGGCTCTTCGGCGGCGTGTCCAAGCTGAAGGGCGAGGCGAAGGATCCGGGCGCCGAGCTGCGGATCGCCGGCGTCGGCCCGCTGGTGAGCCTGCTCATCGGAATCTTCTTCGGCGTGATCGCGGCGCTGGTCGGCCTCACCAGCGGGCGCGGCCTGCTGCTCGGCGTACTGTCCTGGCTGGCCGGCATCAACATCCTGCTGGCGATCTTCAACGTGCTGCCGGCCGCCCCGCTGGACGGCGGGCGGCTGTTGCGCGCGGTGGTGTGGCGGGCCACCGGCGACCGTACGAAGGCGTCGGTGGTGGCCGCCCGGGCCGGCTGGGGGCTCGGCATCCTGCTGATCGCCGTCGGGCTCTGGCAGTTCCTGCGAGGTGCCGGGATCGGCGGGCTCTGGCTGGCGCTGATCGGTTGGTTCCTGATCGGGGCCGCCAACGCAGAGGAGCGCCAGGCGCGGATGGGCAGCGCGCTGCAGGGGGTACGCGTCGCCGACGTGATGACCCCGCAACCGCAGACCGTTTCCGGGGAGCTGACCGTCGCCGACTTCGTGGACCACTATTTGTTCGCGTACCGACACACGACGCTGCCGCTGGCCGAGGACGGGCGGCCGGTCGGCCTGGTCACCCTTGACCGGGTACGCGGCATCCCGGCCGACCAGCGCGCCACCACCACCCTGGCCCAGGTCGCCTGCCGCGCCGACGACCTGGTGCTCGCGCGCCCGGAGGAGCAGCTCACCGAACTACTGCCCCGGCTCAGCGACTGCGCCGACGGCCGGGCGTTGGTGGTGAGCGACCAGGGGCTGGTCGGGATCATCTCGCCCAGCGACATCAGCCGGGCGGTGCAGCGCGGCAACCTGCGCGACCAGGTGGCCGCCGGGCGCCATTAGTCAGTCGCGGGGGCAGTAGCGGTCCAACTCGTCGGTGCGGAACTTCCCAACCGGGTCGAGGTCACGCAGCAAGGCCCGGAAGTCGTCGTACCGGGGGTACGTGGCGGCCGGGTCGCGGGCGAAGAGCTTGCCCCAGTGCGGGCGCGGGGCGAACGGCGTCAGCCGCTCCTCCACCTCGGCCAGCACCGGGGCCACGGCCGCCGCGTCACCGATCCAGGTGAAGTGGATCGCCAGGCTGTCCCGTTCGTGATTCGGGCTGAGCCACAGCCCGTCCGCGGCGACCGTACGCAGCTCGCAGACCTGCAGCACCGCGGCGATCCGCTCGGCGGCCGGGTCGAGCGCGGCGAGCGCCTCGGCGGCCGAGGCGCGGGGCACGTGCCACTCGGACTGGAGTTCGTCGCCGCTGCTCGGGGTGAAGCCGAGCCGGAAGTGCGGCAGCCGCTCGTGCCACGGCCCGGGCGCGCCGAGCTGGGCGGTGCAGTGTTCCGCCGGCATGCCGGGCACCGGGTGGCAGGGGGCCTCGGCGGCGACGGTGTCCAGCCAGTCCGCCGGGGGTGGCGGCGCGTCGGCCCGCTGTTTGAGCCACACCTGGTCCAGCCGGGACGAGCGCCAGTTGGTGAAGACGCTGACGCTGTACGCGGCGGCGCAGGCGGCACCGAGCGCCTCGCGGGGCAGGCCCAGTCGGACGTACTGCCGGATGTGGAAGGTGGGCACCACGTCGAGGGTGACCCGGGTGACCACCCCCAGCGCGCCGAGGTTGACCACCATCCCGGCGAACCGTGGGTCGGCGCGGTCCACGGTGAGCAGGTCGCCGTCGGCGGTGACCAGTTCCAGGGCGGCCACCGCGGTGGCCAGGTTGCCGTGCGCGACGCCCGACCCGTGGGTGGCGGTGGCCACCGCGCCGGCCACCGAGATGTGCGGCAGCGAGGCGAGGTTGGCCAGCGCGTACCCGTCGGCGTGCAGGCGGGTGGCGACGTCGCCGTAGCGCAGGCCGGCGGCGACGGTGACGGTGCCGCGGTCCCGGTCCAGCGCGACGGTGGGCGGCAGCCCGGCCACCGAGATCAGCTCCCCGGTGGTGTCGCCGAGCCGGTTGAACGAGTGCCCGGTGCCCACCGCCCGAACCCGGTCGGCCCCGGCCACCAGCCGCCGCAGGTCGTCCAGCGTGGACGGCCGGTGCCGCGACCGGGCGGCGTACCGGACGTTGCCCGCCCAGTTGTGGCCGGCCCCGGTCACGCGGTCGCCGCCGGGTCGGGGTTCTCGGCGAGGGCGGCGTAGAGCGCGTCGAGCACGGCGTCGACCTGGCCGATGTCGTACCCGCGCAGCGCGAGCTCGATGCCGGCGGCCCGGGTCTGCTCGATCTCCGCACGGGCGGCCCGCCGCTCGACCCAGCCGCCCGTGGCCAGTGTCTGCTCGGCGCGGCCCACCAGCCTGTCCACCTGCCTCTTCTCGTAGCCACGCAGAGCGGTGTTGAACGCGATCTCCATTCCGACGCGCCAGCCGGCTGGCAGGGTACGCGCGTCGGTGAAGCGGCCACCGGAGTAGCGGGTCAGCGTCACCGCCACCTCGTCGGGGTTCTCGCGCACCTGGGTGAGGTCGAGCAGCTCCACGGCGGGCCGCCCGTCGCCCGGGTGGCGCGCGGTGGTCGGCAGATCCGGCGGCAGGCCGGCCCCGGGCACCCCGACCAGCCGGGCCGCGTCGTCGAGGGCGAGCGCGTCGAACTGCTCCCACCGGTACGTGCCGCGCAGGCCCGGGCGGCGCACGTCCAGCCCTTCCGGGCCGATGACGAAGCGGAACGGGCGCACCGCGCCGAACAGCACCGCGCCGCCGACCACCACGACGCCGATCGCCGCCAGCTCGCGCAGCAGGGCGCCTTCGCCGGCCATGGCGAGCACCATCGTCCCGCCGGTCACGCAGGCGACCGCCAGCGGCAGTGCTCTGCGGCTGCGGTGCAGCTCCATGTCGCCCCCGATCCGACGCCGTCCGGGGGCATTATCGTTCAACCTGTCAAGACACGTCCGGCCGCTACGGCCGCCGCCCGCTTCCTGCTCGTGGCCTACAAAGCTGATGACGTAACCGACAAGGTCAGAGCTGCCGCATGACCTCGGCGGCGACCAGTTCCAGGTGGTCCAGGTCGGCCAGGTCAAGCACCTGGAGGTAGACCCGGCTGCTGCCGAGTGCGGCGTACCGGCCGAGCTTGTCGACGATCTCGGCGGGCGTGCCGGCGAGGCCGTTCTCGCGCAGCTCGGCGGGCTCCCGCCCGATCGCCGCCGCACGCCGGCCCACCTCGGCTTCGTCCCGCCCGCAGCAGAGCACCAGGGCGTTGGACCAGACCATGGTGGACGGATCCCGGTCGAGCTCGGCGCAGGCGTCCTTCACCCGCTGGAACTGGGCCGCCGAGTCCTCGACCGAGACGAACGGCAGGTTGAACTCGTCGGCGTACCGGGCGGCGAGCCGAGGTGTCCGCTTCGGCCCCATCCCGCCGATCAGGATCGGCGGGCGCGGCCGCTGCACCGGCTTGGGCAGTGCGGGCGAGTCACTGACCGGGTAGTACTTGCCCGGGTAGTCGAAGGTCGCGCCGGCCGGGGTCTCCCAGAGGCCGGTGATGACGGCGAGTTGTTCCTCCAACCGGTCGAAGCGCTCTGCCAGCGGCGGGAACGGAATGCCGTACGCGGTGTGCTCCTCGGCGAACCAGCCGGTGCCGATGCCCAGCTCGACCCGGCCACCGCTCATCTGGTCGACCTGTGCCACGGTGATCGCGAGCGGACCGGGGAGACGGAAGGTGGCCGCGGTCATCAGGGTGCCGAGCCGGATCCGGGCGGTGTCCCGGGCGAGGCCGGCGAGGGTGGTCCAGGCGTCGGTGGGACCGGGCTCGCCGGTCACCGAGCCCATCTTCAGGTAGTGGTCGGAACGAAAGAAAGCGTCGAAGCCCGTCTCTTCCGCGCAGCGCGCCACCGCGAGCAGTTGGTCGTAGCTGGCGCCCTGCTGGGGTTCGGTGAAGATCCGCAGTTCCATGTCCCGAGCATATTGACCCCCACGCGGCTGAGTCGGCGAACTAGCCTGAGGCGTGACCTCAGCGGCCGTCTCCATCCATGGGCTTCGGGTGGCCTTCGGCGCCCGGCCCGTGCTCCAGGACATCGACCTGACCGTGGCCGTCGGCGCCGCGCTCTGCCTCACCGGTGAGAACGGCACCGGCAAGACCACCCTGCTCCGCTGCGTCACCGGGCTCGTCGAGCCGGACGCGGGGACAGTGCGGGTGTTCGGGCAGCGGCCCGACGAAACGGCGACGTTCTGGCGGCGACTCGCCACCACGATCGAGCAGCCGAGCTGGTACGCGGGTCTGACCGTCCGCGAGCACGTCGAGCTGATCCGGCTGGCCAACGGCGCCGACCCGGGCGACAGCCGGATCGACCACCTTTTCACCGCGCTGGGGCTGCATCCACTTGCGGACAGCACCCCTGACACTCTCTCCTCCGGCCAGCGCCAGCGGCTGCTGCTCGCCGCCGTCCTCTGCCGGCCGAGTGAGCTGCTGGTCCTCGACGAGCCCGAGCAGCGGCTCGACGCCGGCATCCGGCAGGTCGTCGCCGGGCAGTTGCGCGACTACCTGGACGCCGGAGGCAGCATCCTGATGGCGAGCCACGACCCGTCCCTGGTCGCCGCCGTCGGATGTCCCGTCCTTCCGCTCGACAACGCGTCAACGCCGACCACCAGCGGTGCGGCGTGACCGTCCGGCCAGGCAGCGGCGCTGGCACGGATGAGGTCCTCACGTCGGCCGTCGAACTGCGGCGGTGGATCCGCCGCCGCCAGGTGGCCGCCCGTGGCACCATCTCGCTGGGAACGGTGTACGTGGTGGGGCTGGCCGTCGTCATGGCGGTCGCGCTGCTCGGGCCGAAGTTGGGGCGTGCCCTCTGGCCCGCCGCGCCCATCGTCGACCCGGACCCGCTGGCGATCATCGCCCTGGTCGCGGTCGGCGGCGCGGGCCTGTCGGCGGCGCTGCGCCGACTGGGTCCGCTGGTCATCGGGCGTCCGGACGCCGGTTGGCTGCTCACCGCGCCCGTACGTCGGCGTGGGTTGCTGCTTCCGGCGCTGGTCCGCGTGCTGCTCGCCGCCGCCGTCGTCGGGATCGCCGCCGCCGTGGTCGGCGTCGGTCGACTCGCCACGCGTCCGGTCGACGGGGCGACGCTGCTGGGCTGGGCGGCGCTTGGCGCCGCGGCGGGCGTGCTGGTCGCGCTGACCACCGTGCGGGGCCAGCGCGACCCGGGGTGGGGTCGCCGCTGGGACCGTCTCGGCACCGCGCTGTTGCTCGGATCCGGTGCGGCGATCCTGGTCGCGCCCGTGCTGCCGGCACTGCCGATCGTCGCACCCGCTGCCCCGGTGCTGTGGACAGCCGCGCTGGCGGCGATCGCCGCCGCGGTCCTGGGCATCGCCGTCGCGGTACGCCAGCTCGACGCCTTCCCCGGCGTGCGGTTACGGGAGGCGTCGGACCTCGTCGGCTCCTACCTGGACGCTGCCTACGCCGTCGAACCCGCCTACCTGGCCGACCTCCGGGAACGCCGCTCGTGGCGGGGCCGGATTCTCCGGTCAGCGCCGGTACGCCGGCTGCCCGGGTTCCCCGTCGAGGCGATCCACGATCTGCTGGTGCTGCGGCGCAAACGGGGCCGCCTGGGCTGGCTCGCCGCTGCCGCGTTGCTGCCGGCGATGCTGGCTGGCAGCCCGGGCTGGGTGCTCGTGTCAGTCCTGCTCGCCGGCGGCATGGTCAGCGCCGGCACCACGCTCGACGCGGTACGCCGCGACTCGGCCCAACCGGCCCTGGTCCGGCTGCTGGGCCGCACCGGTCGCCAGGTCGTCGCCGCCCGGCTCCTCGCGCCGGCGATCCTGGCCGCCGCCTGGTCGGGGCTGGCGTTGGCCGCCCTGGCCCTGCGGTCCGACCTGCCACCCGGCCCGTGGTGGGTCCTGGGGTTGGCGGTCGGGCCCGCCGTCGCGGTCGCCGCGCTGCGGCGGGCCCGGGCACGGTCGATCGACAACAGCCTGCCCCTGGTCGACACCCCGATGGGCGCCTTCGCGCCGGGGCCGCTGATCTGGCTGTTCACCGGCCTGGAGGGGCTGGTCGTCCTCACCCTGCCGACGGTCCTCGCGTTGCTCGGGGGCACCGGGTCGACCGAGCTCGGGTGGGGTCGGGTGCTGACCCAGGCCGGGCTCTCGGCGCTGGGCGTCGCGGCATACCTGACGCTGGCCACCGACCGGAATCGCACGGTGAGCTGACCCCACCCCGGGTCCTCGACCGGTCAGGGCTGACCGAGACCGGCCTCCCGGGCTCGGACGATGGCCTGGCTGCGGTCGGTCACCTGGAGCTTGGCGAGCACGTTCGACAGGTGGTTGCGGATCGTCTTCGGGCTCAGCGTCAGCCGGCGGGCGATGACCACGTTGCTCAGCCCCTGGGCAACCAGGTCCAACACCTCGCGCTCCCGGTCGGTCAGCTCGGGAAAGGGCACCGCCCCGACGCCGCGCGCCCCGGACAGGTAGCTCACCGCCCGGCTCGCGATCACGGGACCGAGCAGCACCTCGCCGTTGGCGACCGCCCGCACCGCCCGTTCCACCTCGACCGGGGCCGCGCCTTTGAGCAGGTAGCCGCGGGCGCCGGCACGCAGCGCCGCGAAGACCGAGTCGTCGTCGTCCAGCATGGTCACCACCAGCACCCCGATGCCCGGGTGCCGGGCGACGATCTCCCGGGTCGCGGCCACCCCGGACCGGCCGCCCAGGTGCAGGTCCATGATGATCACGTCCGGCCGCTGCTGGTCGGCGACCCGCAGCGCGGCGTCCGCGTCCGCGGCCTCCCCGACCACCTCGAGCCCGGCGGTCGAGGCCAGCAGCGCGGTCATGCCGAGCCGGAACACCGGGTGATCGTCCACCACCGCCACCCGGATCGTCTTGTCGGTCACTGCCCCACCACCGCCGGCAGCCGCTCCAGGGGCAACCGGACGGTGACGACAGTCCCGCCACCCTCCCCGGGCGCGACGATGCAGGCCCCGCCTATCCCCTCCGCCCGTTCCCGCATGGAGCGCATCCCGATCCCGGCGGGCGTGCCCGGCGGCACGCCCCGACCATCGTCCTCGATCCGAACGGTGAGCCCGCTGTCGTCCCGGTCCACCCGCACCCGGCAGCTCGCCGCGCCCGCGTGCCGGTGCACGTTGCGGACCGCCTCGGAGACGATGCCGTAGATCGCCGTCGCCACCGGCTCCGGCAGCGGCAGCGGGGCGGCGGCCACCCGGACGGCCAGCCCGGAACCCTCATAACGCTGGGCCAACTCGTGCAGAGCCGGCGCGAGACCCCGCTCGCCGAGCACCGGCGGGAGCAGACCTCGGGCCAGGTCGCGGACCTCCTCCACCCGCTGGTCGGTCTCGTCGCGCAACCGATCCAGCAGCCGGCCGGCCGCCTCGGGATCCACGGTGAGCAGGTTACGGGCCGCCTGCAGGCCCAACGCCACCCCGGCCAGCGCCGGTCCGAGCCCGTCATGCAGGTCCCGCCGCAGCTTGCGCCGTTCCTCCTCACGCGCCTCGGCCAGCCTCGCCCGCGAGCTCGCCAGGGCACGGCTCGTCGCGGCCAGGCTGGCGGCCGAGGCGACCACCGGCGCCAGGTCGACCAGCGCCGTCCGGGTACGCCCGTCCAGCCGCTCCCCGGCCCGGGCCCAGGCCACCAGCCGACCGATCTCGGTCCCGCCCCGCTGCAGCGGCAGCACCAGCGGCGCGCCGACCGGCCCGGCGGAGGCGCCGTGCGCCGCGTACGGCTCGGGGCCGTCCACCTCGATCGTGCACGCGCCGAGGCGGAGCAGGTCGGTCAGGCTCTGCGCCACCCCGGTCAGCACGTCGACCGGGTCCGCGGAAGCGCTGATCCGATGCCCGACGCCGCGTACCACCCCGAGCGGCTCCACGGCCTCGCCATGGGTCAGCCGGTCGACGCCGCGCTGCACCCGGGCCCGCGCCGGCTGCATGCCCACCGCCACCAGCGCGGTGACCAGCACCCCCGGCACCGCGGGGGTCGACGGCAGCAGCCCGTCCAGCAGGCTCACCCCCACCACGTACACGGCCACCAGCAGGAAGGTGAGCAGGAACCAGACCAGGGTGCGGCGGACCGCGATCTCGATCCCCCACAGCCGCTGCCGGAGCACCACAGCCAGCACCGCGGCCGGGAAGAACGCCTGGGAGGCGAGCATCGCGGTCGGGGCGAGCCAGTCCGGAACCTGCCGGGCCCAGTCGGCCGGGAAACCCAGCGGGGCGAAGCTGACCGCGAGCAGCACCGTGCCGACCGCCAGCCAGCCCAGCCCGACCCGCTCGGCCGGCGGCCCGGTACGCCAGCGACGGAGCAACCCGGCGGCGGCGAGCAGCCCGAGCACCGGCACCGCCCGGAACAACAGCAGGTCCCCGGTGTCCACCAAGGCCGCCCAGCCGGGCACGTCGATCGGCAGCGGCGCGCCGGAGGGCCGACCCGGCCGACCGGGCCAGGTCAGGTGGAACAGTTCGATCCCGGCGGTCACCAGGGTGCCGGCGGCCACGGCGACCCGGGCCGGGACGGGCAGCCGCCCCTCCCGGACCAGCCACGGCACCACCACGATGAGCGAGAGCATCCCCGGCACCCAGGCCCAGTCCCGGGCGGAGGTGAGCAGCACCGGGGCGGGCAGCCCGGGACGTACGGCGAGCAGGTCCACGTACTGCGCGCTCAGCGCGGAAAGCCCACCGCCCACCCCGGTCGCGGCCAGCAGCCAGGCGACCGGGTGGCCGCGTCGCAGCAGCACCAGCCAGGCGACCGTGCCGTACACCGCGCAGTCGGTGAAGTCGACCAGGAAGTAGAGCTGGGACAGGCCCCACGGGCGTTGGGCGAGCAGCCAGCAGATCGCCGTACCGGTGAGCAGCAGCCCGCAGGTGACGGCGACCAGCCGGGCGGCGACCGGATGACGACGGTCGCCGCCCGACGCGGACGTCACGGAGTCTGCGGGCATGCCCTGATCCTGGCAGTCGCCGGGTCAGTTGCCGAGCCCCCAGCGCTCCAGCGCGAATGTCAGTCCGGCGACAGCGGCCCACAACGCCGCCGGGGCCAGCGCCAGGTACTGCAGCGGCACCGCCTGGGTGACCACCACCAGCAGCGTCATCAGCAGGCTGAACACCGCCAGCCAGCGGCTCACCGACCGGCGGCGCAACCCGGCGACCGCTACCGCGGCGGCGCTGAGCCCGGCCCCCGCCCAGACCCACGGGAAGGTGTTGTAGCCGGTGACGAGCGCCGCGATCGTGTCGGCGTCGGTCTCGGACAGGTGCAGCAGGTCCCAGTAGAGCTCGGTGGAGACGCCGCCGCCGACCAGCAGCAGCGCCGCGGTGAGCAGCAGTCCGGCGGCCGCCACGTCGGGCAGCAGGCCACCGGCCGGTTCGCGGGCGGCCAGCCGCCGCCGCAGCCCCGCCGCGAAGACCGCCAGGCACCCGGCGGCCAGCGAGGACAGGACCTGGAACACCCACACGTACGCCTCGCGGCCGTCCATCACCGCCACGTAGCGGGCGTTGTCGGCCAACAGTGCCCGGTCCACATCGGCCAGTCCCGGACTGAACAGGAAGAGCGCGATGCCGGTGAGCCCGGCGAGGATCCCGGCGACCGCCCAGCCGCGGCGGGGGCGGCCGGTGACGTTCGGGGCGGCGGTGGCGTCGAGCGTGGCGCTGGTCATGGTTTCTCCTCCGGTCAGGGGCACGGCGGGACGCCGCAGGGGAAGCGTCGCCGTCCCGGCGTCCCGGGCGCATGGGCCGGGCCGTCCCGACCTTCCGGGCGGTTTCGGCCGTCGTACGGGACACCGCCGGCGTCCCGGCCGATCGGTGCCGGTGTCCCTGGCGGCCGGGACGGCGGATGTCCCACCGTGGATCTGCCACACCGACGCCGAGGAGGCCGCCATGGATCACCGCCCCGACCTGCTGACCGCCGTACGCGAGCTGGCCCCCGAGCTGGCCGCGCGGGCCGAGGAGTTCGAGCGGGCGCGGGAACTTCCGGCCGACCTGCTCGACCGGCTGCGCGACGCCGGCTGCTTCCGGATGTTCGTGCCCCGATCCCACGGCGGGTACGAGGTGGACCTGCGCACCGGGATGGTGGTGTTGGAGACCCTGGCCCGGGCGGACGGGTCGACCGGCTGGACCGTGATGATCGGTGCGGAGAGCCCGCACCTGCTGGCGATGCTTCCCCGCCACCGGTTCGACAAGCTCTACGCCGCCGGGCCGGACGTGGTGGTGGCCGGCGGTTTCGCCCCGCAGGGCCGGGCCGAGCTGGCCGACGGCGGGTTCCAGGTCAACGGGCGGTGGGCGTTCGCCAGCGGCTCCCGGCACGCCGACTGGATCTTCGGCAACTGCCTGGTCACCGCGGACGGTCAGCCGATCCCCGGTGCGGACGGGCAGCCGCCGGAGACCCGGTCGATGCTTTTCCCCGCCGACCGGGTGACCGTGGTGGACACCTGGCACGTGCTCGGCCTGCGCGGCACCGGCAGCCACGACGTGCTGGTCGAGTCGGCGTTCTGCCCGGCGGAGGAGAGCTTCGACCTGTTCACCGGCACGCCGTGCGTACCGGGGCCGGGGTTCGTGGCGCCGCTGGTGCACTTCGTGCTGCACCTGGGCGCCGTCGCGGTCGGCATCGCGCAGGGTGCGCTCGACGACATGACCGCGCTGCTCGACGACGGCCGGCAGCGGCTGTACGCCCGGCAGCCGCTGGCCGACTCTCCCGCCTTCCGGGTTCAGCTCGGCCGGGCCGACCTGAACGTCCGCGCCGCCCGATCCCTGCTGGCCACTCTCGCCGACGAGCTCTGGACGGCCTGCGCGCAGGATCCGGAGCGCATCGCGGCGCTGCACCCGACCATCTCCGCGTCGTTGCCCTGGGTGACCGAGCAGGCGATCGCCGCCGTGGACACCTGCTACCGGGCGGCTGGCGGCGGGGCGGCCCGCGACTCGTCCCCGATCCAGCGTCGCTTCCGGGACATCCACACCTTCGCTCAGCACGCCGCAGCCGCCGAGGGCTGGCTGGGCAACAACGGCGCCCGGCTACTGGGCCGCCCGGTGGCGCTGGCGTACTGATCTGCCCGGGTCGGCGGGTGGAGGGGTCCCCCGGCCCGGCGGCCGGCGCGGGAAGGGGCGCGCCGGCCCGCACGGGGCCGGCCGCCGAGGGGGTTCGGCGGCCGGCCCCGACGCGCGTCAGCCGAGTTGCGGCGCGACCTCGCTGGCGAACAGCCGCATCGGATCCAGGTCGGTCGGCTCGTGGAAGTAGAGGATGACGTACTCGATGCCGGCCTCGGCCAGCCGGCCGAAGATCTCGACCAGCTCGGCGGGGGTGCCCACGGCGCTGCCCACGGCCGTCTCCGCCCGATCCCGCCCGCGCAGGCGGGCGGTCACCTCCCGGTCGGTCGCGCCGGTGACGACCGAGAGGGCGGCGGTCTTCAGGATCGTGTCGTAGTCGCGGCCGACGTCGGCGCAGTGCCCGGCCAGCACGTCCAGCTTGTGCCGGTAGAAGGCCGGGTCGGTGTGGTCGGTCAGGTTGCAGGCGTCCGCGTACCGGGCCACCGTCCGCAGGGTGCGCTTCTCGCCGCTGCCGCCGATCAGCAGCGGTACGTGTGGCCGCTGCACCCCGGTCGGCACGTTCTGCGCCGCCCGCACCGAGTGGTACCGGCCCTCGACCGTGGCGACCGGCTCCCGCAGCATCGCGGTGACCACCGCCGCCGCCTCGTCCAGCCGGGTCAGCCGCTCCCCCGTCGACGGGTACGGCTGCTCGTAGCCGTACGCGTCGTACTCACGCTGGTCCCAGCCGGCGCCGAGGCCGAGGAACGCCCGCCCGGCGCTGGCCACGTCGAGGGTGGCGGCCATTTTCGCCAGCAGCGCCGGATTGCGGAAGCTGTTGCAGGTGACGATCTGGCCGAGCCGGACCCGGTGGGTCTCCCGGGCGATCGCGGCCAGGCTGGTCCAGCACTCGAAGGTGGTGTCCGGCTCGCCGGAGACGGCCTGCAGGTGGTCGTAGAGCCACACCGAGTCGTAGCCCAGCTCGTCGGCTTCCCGGGCCACCCCGACCATCGCCTCGAACTGCGCCACCGGATCGGCCAGGTGGGTGAGGTCCGACCGCCAGCCCTGGGGCAGCACCACGCCCCACCGAATCCCGCTCATTTCGTCCGTACCCTCCCCTATCGCCGCAGGACATCGTAGGGGAGCGGGATTTTGCGCAGGTTCGCCGGTGCGGCGAGCCGCCCCGCGTCAGACAGCCGGCCGGCGGGCGCGGCGGCGGAGCAGCCAGGCGGCCAGACTCACCACGGTGGTACCGGCCGCCATGCCGACCAGCACCAGCGCCGCCCCCACCGCCCAGAGCCCGCTGTCGTCGGTCGACGCGGCGTGCGCCGCCCAGGTGACAGTGAAGGTGACCGTCATCACCGGTGCCACCAGCCACGGGCCGAGCCACCACCCACCGGCGGCGGCGAGCAGGGCGAGGGTGACCACACAGCCGGCCACCTGCCACCCGGCGTACGGGCCGCTGATCGCGCCGGTCCCCGGGTCGACGGTGTAGCCGGTTTCCCAGCCCAACCAGGCCCACCAGGCACCGATCGTGGCCGCCGTCAGGAGCAGGCCACCGAGCGAGTTACGCGCCAACTGAGTCATGGCCCGATCCTTCCGGTCGGTTCGCGACTCAGCGGCGCACGATCACCGCCGCGCTGGTCGCCTTGCCGTCCAGGTAGCCCGCCTTCTTGGCAATCACCGTTACGGTGAGTTTCTTGTTACGCATCGACGATGTCAACTTCAGCGTCGCGCCCGTGGCGCCGCGGATCACTTTCCCGTTCAACCGCCACTCGTACCGGTAGGAGTCGACCTTCGGTGACCAGGTGCCGACGACGGCTCGCACCTTCTTGCCGACCTTTTTGCTGCCGGTGATCGACGGCTTCTTCGTCGCCTTGGGCGCCTTGCCCTTGGCGACGGCGGCCGAAGCAGCCGACGACGCGACCCCGGACGGGTACCCGGCGCGCGACGCGGTCACCCTGACCGTGAGCCGCTTGCCCAGCAACGACGCGGTGATCGGCAGGGACGCGGCGGTCGCGCCCCGGATCGCGGTGCCGTTCGCCAACCACTGGTACGCGTACGAGGTGGCCGCCGGGGTCCAGACGCCGGGCGCTGCCTTCACGGTGGCACCGACGGCGAGGGTCCCCGAGATCGACGGCGCCTTCGTCGCCCGCAACGGCGCGGGGTGCGGCGGTGCGGGAATCGGCGGCCCGGCGACGGTCAGGGCAGCGCCCACGCCGTCCGCGGGCTGGGCGGTGAGCGTCCAGGTGAAGGTGCCGTCCGCCACGGCGTGACCGGCGGCGTCCTTGCCATCCCACGAGGTTCGCAGCACGCCTCGGGCCGACGAACCGGACAGCGTACGGATCGCGGCGCCGGACGCGTTCCGGAACACGATCTGCCAGGCGGCGGCGGGCTTCGACAGCCACCAGCTGCCGGACCAGTTGGCCACGGCGTTGGACACGCTGGAGTCGATGACGCTGAGGGCGGGGGCGGGGATCCCGGTCGGCACGATGTGCACGCGCTGCTGGTCGTCGGCGTAGGCGACCGCGCCGCCGAACCGGTCCACGGTCCAACTGGTGCGTACGCCGACCTCGGTGCCCAGGTCGTCCGCGCCGACCAGCATCCGCGTGGGTAGTTCGCCGCGCAGGTCGATGAGGCGCAGCCCGCCGTTCGGGCCGGTGACGTGCTCGACGAGGTAGCCGTCGCCGAGGAGGACGCGTTCCGCCGGGGCCGCGATGGCGCGTTTGGTGGTCCGGTCGTAGACGCCCGAGCCGAGCACCCAGCCAGAGTTGTCGACGCAGGTCCAGTACACCCAGCGCCCCACGGCCTGAAGTTCGGACGGGGTGCACCCGTCTTTGGTGGTGAAGCTGTCCACGATCTCACCGGCGGGCAGCCGGGTGGCCGTCACCGCACCGCCGGAGGTGCCGGTCCACAACGTCGAGCCCCAGACGGCCGCGGCGGCCCGGTCCCGCCACGGCTGAACGACTCCGCTCGCTCCGTACCGGAACTCGCCGATGTACTGCCGGCCGGATGAGGCGCTGTCGACCACCGCGTACCGCCCGGACAGGTCGGCCAGACGCGGGTAGTCGTCACCGGTGCTGAGGGTCGGCCCCCACGAGCTCGCGCCGTTGGCGTACAGCATCGTCAGGCCGGACTCGGTCGGCTCCGCCCGGCCGTGGTAGCCGGTGCCGTCGGCGAACATGTGGATGCAGCGCGGGGTGCTGGTGCAGAAGCCGTCTCGCGAGTTGACCGGGCCGTCCACGGTGGCCTTTTCCACTTCTGGGCGCCCACCCGGGGTGGGCGTGGTCAGCCAGGCGCTGCGGTACGCGCCGAGGACCGAACCCGGCGCGTACGCCGTGCTGTCATCGGCCCTGCTGAGGATGCCGCTGCCCAGGGCGAGCCCACGGATCTGCGCGGGCATCGGCTGCACCGCCGTCAGCCGACGGCGTTCGACCGAGCCGTTGGCGGCCTGGGTGATGCGGTAGATGCCCCAATCCAGGTCGCCCTGCTCGAGGTAGCGTTCGGCACCCGCCACGAGGACGGAGCCGTCCGGCGCCGGGACGATCTGGTGCGCGGTCGGATCCATGACCATGGTGGGCCGGCCGGTGGTGCCGGTCGGGACCGCCCAGAGCGGCTGCCCACGATACAGGCCGTTCCCGGGCCAGACCGGCTCGACGGCCAACAGCGTGGTGCCGACGATACCGAAAGCCGCCTGGTAGGTGAGAAAGCCCGTTTCGACCGTACGCGGCTCCGCGGACAGGTCGTCCCGGTCGAGGACGTCCAACTTCATGCGACCGCTACGCAGCCGCAGCACCGAGCCGGCACCGAGCCGGAAGCCACTCACCTCCCAGCCGTTGTCCGGATCCGGTCGATCGGGCAGCCTGACGAACGCGCCGGTGGCGAGCTCGACCATGCCCCAGCGCCCCCAGCCGTCCGACTGATCGTCCGTCTTGTACCGGAAAATGACGGACCGGGCATCGCCGTCTTCCACCGTGACCTCGGTGGCGTCGGCGGGGAATCCGGTCACCGGCGTGTCGGCGCCGGCCCGGAGGAGGTGGAACGCCGCGCCGTTGGTGCGGGTGAGCATGGTGTCGCCGAAGGTGCCCAGGTACGACTGCCCCTCGGGCAGCGGCACGTCGCGACCGCCGGAGGCTCCCTGGGTCAGGGTGACGTGCGGTGACGGCTCGGCGGAGTAGAACGCGACGGTGTCGGAGCCCGCCCCGTACCAGCCCGGCTCGAACGACGCTGCCGTCCTGAAGTAGCCGTAGTCGACGTCGTACGTGACCGGTGCGGGCAGCCGCTGCTGGAGCGGGGTGGCCGCACCGGTGGCGTACTCCGTCCACAGGAGGCGGTCGTCGCCCTCCTGTGCCCACAGGAAGCCGGTGCTCCCGGCGTTGAGGATCTGGGTGGCCCGGGGTACGGCCCGCGGCGCGGCGGGCAACACCAACTCCGCGGGCTCCGGCAGCGCCGCGCCTGCCGGGGAGGGCAGGGCGGTGAGCGTGCCGACGAGGCACAACGCCGCGGTCAGGCCGGCCAGGACGCGCGGTGGTCTCCTGGCGATCATTCGATTGGACTGACCGGGTCGGGCCACCGATCCTCCTTTGAAATCCGAAGGCGGAGCATAGCAACCTTCGTCACTGCGCCGCTGACCCAACAACTGATTGCTGTATTCGAATATCGAGCTAGAGTGCGTCCGATGTGGAATGCATCGCCGGCGCCGGGTCAGCTCGTCACGGTGCGCAACCGCCGCTGGGTGGTCGCGGATGTGATCCGCAGCGAGGTGACCAGCGGCGACCCGCACATTTTCACCGCTCAGGCGCCCCACCTGGCCACGCTGATCAGCATCGAGGATGACGCCCGCGACGAGGAACTGCGGGTGGTCTGGGAGCTGGAGCCGGGGCGGCTGGTGCACGACCAGACGACCCTGCCGGACCCCCGGCACGGCTTCGACGAACCCGCGCAGCTGGACGCCTTCCTCGACGCCGTGCGGTGGGGCGCGATCGCCTCGGCGGACCGGACCGCGCTACAGGCGCCCTTCCGCTCCGGCATCGAGATCGAGGACTACCAGCTCGACCCGGTGGTCCGGGCGCTGTCGATGCCCCGGACCAACCTGCTGATCGCCGACGACGTCGGGCTCGGCAAGACCATCGAGGCGGGCCTGGTGATGCAGGAGCTGATGCTGCGTCACCGGGCCCGGACCATGATGATCGTCTGCCCGGCCGGGTTGACCCGGCAGTGGCGCGACGAGATGCGGGACAAGTTCGGCCTCGACTTCCGCATCGTCGACACGGCCCTGCTCCGGGAGCTGCGCCGCTCGCGAGGCCTCTACACCAACCCGTGGACGCACTACCCACGGCTGATCGTGAGCGTGGACTGGCTCAAGCGGGACCGGCCGCTGCGGCTGCTCCGCGAGGTGCTGCCGGTCACGCCGCGCTACCCGCGCGCGTTCGACCTGCTCGTGGTCGACGAGGTGCACACCTGCGCGCCGTCGGGCCGGGGCCGGTACGCGGTGGATTCCCAGCGTACGAAGGCGATCCGGGCTCTCGCCCCGCACTGCGAGCACCGGCTCTTCCTCTCCGCCACCCCGCACAACGGCTTCACCGAGTCGTTCACGGCGCTGCTGGAGCTCCTCGACGACCAGCGGTTCGCCCGGGGCGTCAAGCCGACCGACGAGCAGCTGGCCCGGGTCATGGTGCGCCGGCTCAAGTCCGAGCTGCCGCCGAGGTGGGACGGGAGCCCCCGCTTCCCCCAGCGCCACCTCGGTTTTCTGGAGGTCGACTACCCGGCCGCCGAGCGGCACGCCCACGAGCTGCTCGGCCGGTACGCCACGAGCCGCCGGGCGAACGCCGACGGTCGGGCCGGCGAGATCGCCGCCGATTTCGTCACCACCCTGCTCAAGCGGCGGCTTTTCTCGTCGCCGAAGGCGTTCGCCGAGACGGTCGACACCCACCTGGCGACGATGACCGCCCGCGACGACGCCGCCTCGCTACGCGGGGCGGAGCGGGCCGCCGGCGAGAAAGTCCTGCAACCGGTGATCGACCGGCTGGCGGAAACGGCCGAGGACGACGAGGCGTACGGCCACGCCGAGGCGGATGCCCTGACCGCCGTACGGCACTACACGGCCCCACTCTCGGCGCAGGAGCGCGCGCTCCTGGACGAGCTGCGTACCTGGGCCCGCGCGGCGCAGGACCGGCCGGACGCCAAGGTCGCCGCGCTGCGTCGCTGGCTCGACCCGATCGTGCGGCCCGCAGGCGAGTGGCAGCCCGAGCGGGTGATCATCTTCACCGAATACCGCGACACCCAGCGCTGGCTGCACGAGCGGCTGCTCAGCGCCGGCTATCCGGCGGAGCGGATCGCCCTGCTGCACGGCGGGCAGGACCCGGACGAGCGGGAACGCGTCAAGAACGTCTTCACCGAACACCCCGACCTGGACCCGGTCCGGATTCTGCTCGCCACCGACGCGGCCAGCGAAGGCATCAACCTGCAACGGCACTGCCACCGGCTGCTGCACTGGGAGATCCCGTGGAATCCCAACCGCCTCGAACAGCGCAACGGGCGGATCGACCGGCACGGCCAACGCGCCGCCCGGGTGGAGGTGCTGCACTTCGTACCGACCGGCTGGCAGCAGGTCGACTACACCACCGGGTCGTTGGAGGACGAGCTGGCCTTCCTGCGGCTGGCGGTGGAGAAGGTCGAGGCGATCCGCACCGACCTGGGCAGCGCCGGCGAGGTGATCGCCGCCCAGATCGAGCAGAAGATGACCGGCCGGCGGACGGACTGGCAGGTCACCGACGCCGAAATCGACCGGCGGGCCAGCCGCGCCCGGCTGCGGGTGGAACGTGACCTGGCCCGGGACCTGCAGCGGCTCACCGAGACGCTGCGGGGCAGCCGGGCGGAGCTGAACCTCACCCCCGCCACGGTGGAACGGGTGGTCCGCACCGGGCTGCGCCTGGCCCATCGTCGGGATCTGCTCGACGCGCCGACCCCGCCCGGCGCGGTGGGCCCCTGGTTCCGGCTGCCCGAGCTGCCCGGCGCCTGGGCCGCCGCCCGCACCAACGGGCTGCTGCACCCGGTCACCGGCGTCGAACGACCGGTCACCTTCGACCCGGACGCGGTGACGGGCCGCACCGACGTGGTCCTGCTGCACCTCGGGCACCAGTTGGTGCAGATGTGCCTGCGCCTGCTCCGCGCTGAGCTGTGGGCCCAGGCCCGGGGCGGGGTCGGGTCCGGCGGCGCGAAGCTGAGCCGGGTCACCGCGCGGGTGGTCCCCGGCGACCTGCTGCGAACCCCGGCGCTGGTCGCCCACGGCCGGCTGGTGGTGACCGGCGCGGAGGGCACCCGGCTGCACGAGGAGATCGTCACGGCCGGCGGCCCGATCGAGGGCGGGAAGCTCACCCGGGCCCGCCAGGAGGAGTTGGAGGCGCTGCTCGCCGCCGCCACCGACACGGTCCCCGCCGAGCAGGTCCGGCAGAGCCTCACCGAGCTGTGGCCGGCGCTGTCCGGGCCGCTCGGTCGGGCCCTCGCCACCCGCGCCGACCAGCGGACCCGCAGCCTGCACGGGCTGCTGGCCCGGCGTTGCGAGGAGGAGGTCACCGCGATCGGCGCGGTCCTGACCGAGCTGGCGACCTCGATCCGCGGCAGGCTCGCCGACGAGCCGCACTGGGAACAGCCGACCCTGTTCACGATCGAGCGGGAGCAGTTGCACGCCGACCGGGACGCGCTGCGGGCCCGGCTGCGCGACATCCCGGCGCAGCGCGAGCGGGAGAGCGAGGCCCTGCGCCGCCGCTACGCCGACCCGACGGCCCGGTGGTTTCCGGCCGCCGTCACCTTCCTGGTCCCCGCGTCCCTGGCCCGAGGTGCCCGCTGATGCCCGCCATCCCCCGCCAGTCCCGAGGCGTGTCCCGCCGGCCCGGCGCCGGCCCGGGTCACCGTCCGCCGCTTCGGAGCGTCGATGAGCAGCACGCCGAGTGGCTCGGGCTGCTGCGCCCGGAGGGCCCTTTCCTGACCGTGCCGGTGCTCGTCGAGGCGCTGCCGCACGGGCTGGACACCGTGCCGGACGACGTACGGGACCGGATCCGCCGGGGCTGGGCGGAGGTGCAGGACGCCCCGGACCTGCTCGGCCCGGCCTGGGTCGAGCTGATCCTCGGTGAGCTGCTGGGCTATCCGCCGAGCACGCGTACCGATGAGGTGGCCGGGGCGGACGGCTTCCGGCCGGACGTGGTGTTGTCCGGTCCGCGGCCCGGCGGCGGCCGGGCCGCCCGGCTGCACGTGCACCGCCTGCCGTTCGACGCCTCGCTCACCACCGCCCGAGGTGACCGACCGGCCCCGACCGAGCGGGCCGCCCAGCTCTGCCGGGACACCGCCGTGCCGCTGGCTCTGGTGACGAACGGGCAGCACTGGGCGCTGGTGCACGCCCGCCGGGGTGAGCCGACCGGGGTGGCCGTCTTCGACGCCGACCTCTGGCTGGAGGAGCCGGCGCTGCTGCGCGCCTTCGCCACCCTGCTCGCCGCCACCCGGGTGCTCACTCCGCCGACCGACCCCGACGGCCGCCCGTCGACCAGCCTGGCCGGGCTTTTCGCCCGCAGCGCGGAGGCGCTCACCCAGGTCACCACCACGCTCGGCGACCAGGTCCGCCGCGCGGTGGAGCTCTTCGTCGGCGAGCTGGCCCGGCTGGACCGGGAGTCGGAGGGCCAACTGCTCGGCAAGGTCAGCGACCGGGAGGTCTACCGGGGCGCGCTGACCGTGCTGATGCGGCTGGTCTTCCTGCTCTACGCCGAGGAGCAGCGGCTGCTGCCGGTGACCGATCCGCTCTACGCGCAGGCGTACGCGGCGTCCACCCTGCACGGTCAGCTCGGCGCGGCCCGCGACCTGCACGGCGACGAGGTCGGCGACCGGCGGACGGCGGCCTGGCCCCGGCTGCTGGCTCTCTTCGCCGCGGTGCACGGCGGCTGCGAGCACCCCGACCTGCGGATCCCCGCCCACGGCGGGTCGCTGTTCGACCCGGAGCGGTTCGGGTGGCTGGCCGACGCGGCGGTCACCGACCGGGTGGTGCACGAAATCCTGGACGCCCTGCTGGTGCTGCGGCACCGGGGTCGGGCGGCCGAGCAGCTCAGCTACTCCAGCCTCGGGGTGGAGCAGCTCGGGCACGTCTACGAGGGCCTGCTGGACTTCTCCTGCGCCCGGGTGCGGGAGCCGTACGTCGGGCTGCTCGGCCGGCGCGAGCCGGAACTGCCGCTGGCCGACCTGGCGGCCGCCGCCGCGCAGGGCGACGCGGAGCTGCGCGCCTGGCTGGTCGCGCGCTGCGACCTCACCGCCCGCCAGGTGGAGCGGGCCCTGACCGCGACGCCCGCGCCGCACCAGCTCGCCGCACTGCACGCGGCCTGCGACAACGACGCCGACCTGGCCGATCGGGTACGCCCGTACTGGGGGCTGCTCCGCACCGACCTGCGTGGCCTGCCCACGGTCTTCCCCGCCGGCTCGATCCTGTTCACCCAGTTCGGCGACCGGCGAAACACCGGCACCCACTACACCCCCCGCGAGCTGGCCGAGGAGGTCGTCCGGCACACCCTCGCTCCGCTCTGCTTCTCGCCCGGCCCCGCGCAGGGCGTCACCGACGAGGCCCGGTGGGAGCCCCGACCCGCCGACGAGCTGCTACGACTGAAGGTGCTCGACCCGGCGATGGGCTCCGGGGCGTTCCTGGTGGCGGCCGGCCGCTACCTCGCCGAGGTGGTGGTGCGGGCCTGGCGGCGCGACGGGCTCCCCGCCGAGCTGTCCGACCTGGCCAACGGCAACCCGGCCCAGGAGGATCTGCTGCTCGCCGCCCGCCGGCGGGTCGCCGCCCGCTGCCTCTACGGGGTGGACCGCGACGACATGGCGGTGGAGCTGGCGAAACTGTCGCTGTGGCTGGTGACCCTGGCCAAGGGGAAGCCGTTCGGCTTCCTCGACCACGCGCTGCGCTGCGGCGACTCGCTCGTCGGGATCACCTCGCTCGACCAGCTCACCGCGTTCCACCTCGACCCGGAGGTGGGGCGCTTCCAGCACAACCGCTTCTTCGGCACCCTGGTCGACCGGCTGCAGCAGACGGTCGACGAGATGACCGCGCTGCGCGAGTCGATCGCCGCGACGGTGGTCGAGGACACCCGGGACGCCGCCGACAAGGCGGCCACGCTCGCCGAGGCCGATCAGCTCGGCCGGGGGCTGCGACTGGCCGCCGACGCGGTGGTCGGCGCCGCGCTCGCCACCGCCGTCCGCCCCCAGCGCCGCCCGTGGGATCCGGACGACGACGAGGACGACCCCGAGACGAAGTACGACGACCGCCTGCTCGCCATCAGCGACGACGTGTACGGGCTGCTCGACAACCCGGCCGACTCGGAGTTGGAGCAGCAGGTCAGCCTGACCGTCGCCGGCTGGCTGCGCGGCTCCCGGCCGGAACCGATCCGGCCGCTGCACTGGCCGTTGGAGTTTCCCGAGGTGGTCAACCGGGCCGGCTTCGACGCCGTCATCGGCAACCCGCCGTTCGTCGGCGGCCAGCGCCTCACCGGCGCGATCGGCCCGGACGTACGCGAATATCTGGTCGAGCGGGTCGGCCGGGGCAGGCGGGGCAGCGCCGACCTCTGCTCCTATTTCCTGCTACGCAACCTGAGCGTCACCGGCCGGGGCCGGGTCGGCATCATCGCCACCAACACGATCGCCCAGGGCGACACCCGCGAGGTCGGGCTCGACCAGGTCGTGGACATGGGCTGGACGGTCTACCGGGCGAACAAGTCGCAGCCCTGGCCGGGCACCGCCTCGCTGGAGGTTTCGCTGCTCTGGGTCGGCCACGCCGCCGACGGCGAGCAGCCGGTCCTCGACGGCCGTTCGGTGCCGGGCATCACCCCGTCGCTGGACGTCCGCTCCCGGGTCACCGGCAACCCGTACCGCCTGGCCGCCAACGCCGGCCAGTCGTACATCGGCTCGTACGTCCTGGGCACCGGCTTCCTGCTCGAACCGGAACAGGCGCAGGCGCTGATCGCCAAGGACCCGCGCAACGCCGACGTGCTCTTTCCCTATCTCAACGGCGAGGACCTGAACGGCCGCCCCGACTGCTCAGCCCGCCGCTGGGTCATCAACTTCCACAACTGGTCCATCGAACAAGCCCAGGAGTACCCCGACTGCTTCGCCATCGTCGAACGAGAGGTCAAACCCTTCCGGGCAACCAACAATGATCGCCGTCGCCGGGAGATCTGGTGGCGATTTACCAGACCGGCCCCGGAACTCTACGCGACGATCGAAGGGCTCGACCGCGTGCTCGTCATCGCGCTCGTCAGCAAGACCGGCCTGCCGGTGTTCGTTCCGACCGAGCAGGTCTTCTCCCACAAGCTTGGCGTCTTCGCCTCGAATGTATCGGCGAGCATCCCTCTGCTCTCAAGCACCATGCACAGCGCTTGGGCTTGGAAGCATTCCTCGATCACGAAGGCAGACCTGAACTACTCGCCGTCGGACGGGTTCGAGACCTTTCCTCAGCCCGAGCCGACCGAGCGGATGACGCGGGTTGGCGCGGAGTTGGATGCGTACCGGCGGTCGGTGATGTTGGGGCGGGAGTTGGGGCTGACGAAGCTCTACAACCTGGTCCACGATGAGCAGGTGACCAGCGCGGACATCCGCCGCCTCCGGGAGATCCACCTCGAGATCGACGAGGCGGTGGCCGAGGCGTACGGGTTCGACCTCACGCTCGGGCACGGCTTCCACCAGACCCGGCAGGGCACCCGGTTCACCATCGACCCGACCGCCCAGGTCGAGGTGCTGGATCTGCTGCTCGAACTCAACCACGAGCGCCACCGGGATGAGGAAACCCGAGGACTGCACGGCGGGACCCGCCGAACGCCACGGAGGCAGACCCGCGCCGCGCCGCGTCCGCGTACCCCGGAAGCCTCATCGTCGGCGGAGCCCACGTTTGACGACGGCCTCTTTCCCCTCCCCGACGCCCTGTTCTGACCTCGGGCGCGGTTGTTGCCGCAACTCCGGGTTGGCCAGCGATGACCGCAAGCTGGCGCGTCAGTCCATTGTGTCCACCGTGACTCTCGCGCAAACTGGTCAGACAGGGGCCGCTTGAACTCAACAGTCGGAGTGCGCGCGATGGACATAGCAAATGTCGTCTACGCGGCGGTCGACGCGGTGGCACGCCGCATCGCGAGCATCGGAACGGCAGGCGCCCTCGCGCTCACCGACTCTGTTGCGGATCGTCTCTACGGTGCCGTCGCGGAACGGCTCAGCGGGTCTGCGATCGGTGCCCACCTTCTGCGCGGGCTGGAAACGGCACCCGCAGACACCGCAGCCCAATGGGCCATCGCACAGGCTCTGGCCGCCGAGGCTGAGGCCGACGGTCAGTTCGCCGAGGAACTCCGGCACCTTGTCGGCCAACTCACGGCCAGCGCGCCCCAGCACGGCGCTTTCGGCCTGGCCTCCACCACGGTCGGCGGCCAAGGCTTCCCGCGCCCTGGGCCGATCCCGCCCCAGGGCGCGGCGGTCGGACCAGATCAGATCAGCAAACCGCGGCAAACCTTCAAGCCGACCACCGGCGGCGTCATAGTGATTATCGCGGTTGCGGTGATCATGATGCTGATCAGCATGACCGTCCTGGCCAAGGTGGTGCTGCCCCAGGCCGGCATCACCGAAAGCGCCCGATTGAATCGATTGGAGGGTATATGGACAACCCAGACATCAAACGGCAGCGCAATGCTCATCGTCCGCTCTGACCACACAGTCGCGCTCAGCGGCGGCAGCCCTTCCTGCCCTGGCCGGGTCACGTCGCCGGCCCGGTCCAACTACGTCTTCGAGGTGGACTGCGGCCTGGTGAAGACCACCTTCGAGGCGAAGCTCAACCTGCGCGGCAACGAACTGACTTTGACGTCGCCGGGTGGGGTCGACAAGGTCGTCATGCACCGGGAATAAGTCCGCTCCGCCGGGATCGTGGCTGTTGGTGTCGGCGAGCGTTCAGAAGCGCGCGGCGAGGTCGTCGCGCTCTTGCGGCGTCAGCTCCTGGTATGCCTTCCAGAAGGAGAAGGTGCGGAAGGGTGGGCGCAACTCCGCGCTGTAGGCGTCGCTGGACACCGCCTCGCGGAGAGTCAGCTCACCGTCTTTGACGGCGGAGGCCATCTCACGCAGGAGTGGGTTGTCGCTGCGGCCGAGCCGGTCGAGAGCGTCCGACAGTGCGGCGGCTCGTCTCGCGTCCCCGCCAGCGATGTCGTCCAGGTCGTCCATGGCGTTCAGGCCCCCGCTCCGGTCGTCGCTCCGGCAAGCGGGTGACGGTAGTACCCGCCGTCGGGGAGTGTGGGAAGGGTGACAGCGTCGAGGCCGCTGAGCTCGTGGGTGAGCTTGGCGCGGAAGGCGAGGACGGCCGTGGCGATGTCCTGGTAGAGCTTGGTGGCGTTGCCCCAGAGGCGAAGCATGTTGGCGATTTCGGCGGCGGCGAGATTGTAGCCGACGGCCGCGCCAACGCCGGTCTCGGCGGTGATGGTGCCGGCGGCGACCTCGATGCCGGCGATGATGGCGGAGTCGATCAGGCTTTGGACGATGCCGCCGAGGGCCGTGCCAGCGGACCAGACAGCAGCCGCCATGTCGCGGTATGCCTTGCTGACGTTGCCCAACGGTCCCCTCAATTCGGCGACGGCGTTGGCGGTGGTGGTGAAGTAGCGGAAGGCGCTGTCACCGGCAGCGCCTTGCCAGAGTGGGTACAGAGCGGTGGCGCCAGACTGGAGGTTGTAGGCCAGGTCGTGCAGAGCAGCAGCGATGTTGCCGACGACGGGGGCCATCCTGGCGAGGGCCGCCCAATCGCCGAAGACGCCGTTCTTAATCTCACCGATCGGGTCGAAGCTCCGGGGCGGAGTTTTCCAAACGACCGGCGAGCCGGTTGAGGGTGGCGTTGATGACTTCGACCGCGTGATCATGTCCGGCCTTGGCCATTTTGATCTGCTCGCCGCCGGTCGCGATGTCCGCGTACCGGTTCAGGTAACTGCGAAGCTCCCATACGTCTGCGGCGGCACGGTCGACCTGGCCGGCGAAGCCAACCATCGCGTCCGGCTCGACGGACAGCGTCATCTTCCGGCCTCCATTTTCGCCACGAACATGCCGCCAGCCAGGCCGACAACGGCGAACACGAGGGCAAGGGCGAGAACGTAGCGGCGCGGACGTGGCTCGT
The DNA here is from genome assembly GCF_040636055.1 of Micromonospora sp. NPDC006766. Taxonomy (NCBI): domain Bacteria; kingdom Bacillati; phylum Actinomycetota; class Actinomycetes; order Micromonosporales; family Micromonosporaceae; genus Micromonospora; species Micromonospora sp. NPDC006766. The sequence goes on from NZ_JBEYIX010000008.1 coordinate 148,242, forward strand.
GCACGACAAATGAGCTCGCGCCGAACACTCCGCCCACGATCGTGGCGACGTACCAGGGCCAGAGTGAACGCGGGGAATCCCCATCGAAAAACATGATCACAAGCGCCGCCAAGCCGATGGTCGCGAAGGCGATTCTGTGCCGAAGAAGCCGGTAAGTGCCCTGCTGCAAATCCGCGAGCTCCTCGCGGTAGGCCGCTTCCGCCTCGGCGGATCTTGCCTCTGTGGCCGGTCGCTGGCTGAGGCCATCGTCAAACCCGATGCTCCGGACTCATGCCGGCAAAAATAACATCGACGGTCATGCTGCGGTTGCCCTCAGTTAGCAGGCTGAGGGCAACGGCGGGACGTCAGCTCGGCGAGTCGGTCTTGAGCCCGGCCAGGAAGCTGGCCCAGGAAGGGCCACCGAAGCTGAGCACCGGGCCGGTGCGGTCCTTGGTGTCGCGGACGTCCACCGCGCCACCGACAAACCGCACCTCGACGCAGTTGGCGTTGTCCGAACTGCGAGAGGATTTGAACCAACCCTCCCCGGGGATGCTGTACGACGAGGTCACGTCATCTCCTTGACGATCCGGCGGATCAGGTCGAGCGAGTCGTCCGAGCTTAACGCGCGTTCGCGCGCCTCCGCGAAGGTCACCTGATAGTCGGTCACCCGGATGGACTGGTCGATGATGTCGATCGAGGTCAGCACCTCCTGCCACACCAGGTCCGGCAGCCGGGGCGACGGGAACGACAGGATCTGAAAGGACCCACCCAGCGCAGGATGTGCACCAGCGGTGAACGGCAGCACCCGGACTTCAATCTGCTCCGGCCGCTCGGTCGCCAGTCGGACGAGGTGATCGAGTTGAGCCTTCATCACGGCCGGTCCGCCGACCTGCTGGCGTAGCGCGCCCTCGCCGAGCAGCGCCGTCAGCCGGATCGGGTTGGCGGCATCCAGCCGCGCCTGCCGGGCCATCCGGGCACCGACCCGCCGCTCGACCTCGGTGAGCCGAATCGTCGTGGTGCCTCCGGCGATGACCGCTCGCGCATACTCCTCGGTCTGCAACAGGCCAGGCACCAGCTCACTGCCGTAGAACCGGATGTGCTCGGCACCGGCCTCATAACCGAGGAAGCGGATGAACTCGGCCGGGAAGAGCTGGGAATACTCGTGCCACCAGCCGCGCCGGCTGGCACCGTCGCGCAAGTTTTCCAACTCGGCGGCCTCCTCCCGCTCCAGCTCGTAGACCTCGACGATCCGGGCCAGCCGGGCGGCGGGCAGCTTCACCCTGCCCGCCTCAACTCCAGAGACGTACGCCTGAATGATGCCGATGGCACGACCAGCCGCCGCTGCAGTCAGGCCGATCTCCTCGCGGCGTTGGCGCAGCCGCAATCCCAACTCCCAGGCCTGCACCACTGGCGACGGCACCGTCGATTGCTGACGTGACTCGGACGAACCCGAGGGTGTGGATGACATGGCCTCTCCTTCCACTCCGGACAAGCACCTTGAGCATCCTCCCAACTACCCTTGATATCAAGCTCGTTTCGGTGCACTCTCATCTAGAGCACTGAGAACCGATTCGTGGATGAGTCGAGGAGGCAGGATGCTGAACGAGATCGGGTGGATCTGGCGGAAGCCGCAGGTGCGGCACGCGTTCGCGCTCTCCCGGGTGGTCGACGCCGGCACCCCGGACCAGTGGCACGACCTGCTCGGGGTCGTTCGGGTGCCGGTCGACCGGCTCGCCCCAGACAAGCTGCGCGACGGGCTTCGGCCGTGGGCGCTGGCCACCCTGGCGGCTGGCGGTTACGGCTTTGGCCGCTACTACGCGAGCTATTCCACGCTGGACGAAGACGACGAGCCGGACAAGCTCATCGTTGACGAGGACATCGACTGGTCCGGCACCGCCGTCCTGGTCCCCGCCGAGCAGTCAACCACTACACGATTCGCCACTCCTTGACTGCGCGCTAGGCACGGGCGGCTGTCAGAAGCGCTTGGCTCCGACGTAGGCGACTACGAGCCGTTGTCGGGACCATCCATGCGGAAGTGCAGCCGCCCAGGCCGGCACCCGGCGTAAACCTCGCATGCAAGTCGAAGACCCGCTCTGTCCCGTCGGTAACCACGAAATGACAGAGCGCCTTTCGGGTGTCGCTCTCCGGTGTCACCTTGCTCCGCCAACGCGGGCTGGCCTCCAGACCTGGTGGCGTCGATCCAAGTCGGTGACGTTGCGTGACGGGTGTTGCTGAGCCCAGCGTCCTTCTCGACGTGCGGATCTGGCCGATTAGAGTGCATCAACAGGTCACCGCTGCGAGGACCAGCGGCGTGCCGGCGACCAGCGTCGGCGATGGCGTCACCGCCACATTTGGCGACCAGGCATACCAGGCGGTGGAACTGCGTCCGGCGCAGCCCGGTGAACGGGTCGATCAACTCTGGACGGTAGGCCGAAAATACCTCTACCCACCGATGATCAACCGCAGTCCTCGCCAGACAGTCAGTGGGGCTACGAGACATCCCTCCGGCATCCGGTAGGCGAGGGGCGGTCGGCGCCGCTACAGTCCGGGAGCGGTCCTGAGCTTCTGAATTAGTCTCTTGCCGACATTCAGGCGCACGGTTGCCTGGCCAACCTCCCAGAAGTTCTTCGCGCCGTTTTGCTTGGCATTCCAGAGCAACGTGTGCGATGTGGCTCCCCCAACCTCGGTACTCGTCGGGGTGCCACTCGTACATGTCACGGATCCGGATCGACACCTCCGCGTGAACGTCATCGACCGCGCTCAACAGCTCGTAGTGAACCTCGTCGACCGCACCTAGCGCGAATTGCCAATCGGCACTGAAGTAGGCGAGCTGTGGCACTTTGAATTGGCCACTAAGCTCGCCAGCCTCGCCGATCTGGATCTCCGATTCCAGCTTGAACCCGCCGTCTTGCTGGTAAAGCGCTGCGACGTCTTCGACGAAGTCGCTCCCGCTTCCGGCGAGATAGTGGTCTAGGTGCTGGCGTGCGAGGGGTCCCTTGGACGAGACCTCGCGCTGTGCAAGCGCGATCAGCCACGCTTGGGGCAGTATTTCGGCGACGGCATCATCCCGCAGTAAGCCGCCGAGCAGCCCCCCGCCGATGATCACCTCCAAAACTTCGCGGAAGGATTCCTTTCGCGAGGCCTCCTGGGCGATGTGGTAGATCGTCATCCATCCGTACAGACTTGCCAGGGCACGGAAGACCTTGCCGACGCCGGGCAAGGCGTCCTTCATGAATGCGGGTTCGTATGTCTCCGGCTGGTCCTGGCCGAACCCGACCGGGCGCGGTGGTTCTCGCTGAACCGCCGCACCCGTTAGCGCTGCGCCGGTGCGCTGGAGATAGTCGACCGTTGCCGCGTTGCCGACCTGCCGCTGCATGAGTGCGACCCAGTGCGGCGCAGGGCCGCTCACCCTCCTGCCAGACGGCGGCCACGTGACGTCTGCTCGCCCAGGTGCCTGGTGTTCCCGCACAGCCCTTCCTCGACGGCTGCCGCGAATCATAAGGGAGTCGAGGCGTTCCGGGCCTACAGCGGAGACAGCAGGTGCACCACATGGAACTTTGACTCGCACAGGCCGCAGTGGTTTGCGGCAACGACGCCACATCGAGGATCCGGACCTGCCGCCATTAGCTCGCTACGCAGCGTCACGCCGAACTGGCCCGGTTGCCGTCCGTCATGCCGATGAGCGGACATCTGATCTTGATCCCGGTGTCGATGCGATGACTGAAGTGTCGCGCCCTTGCGCGGAGGGCGAGACCCACGCGGGCTGGTACTGCTCCAGGCTGATTGTGCGGCAACCACCCAAACTCGTACTAGCGGAAACAGGTTTGCTATGGAAACCTATTGGCATGACCACTGATTCGGTACCCGCCGGCGGCGATCCCCGCCGTGTGCTGTCCGACGTGCGCGCCCTCGCCCACCGGGTGCGGCTCGACCAGCGGGTGACCTGGTTCGCGCTGCTGGTGCTGGCCGCAGCGACCTTCGTGGGGATCGCGTTCGACTGGTACTTCCTCGACGTGCACTGCGTGCCCATGCCTGATGGGTCCGAGTGCCGCGTCTGGCATCGGGGCGCGGCGTTTTACTGGCCGCCGGCGCTGCTGCTGGCCTACACGGCGATCGCCGTCTGCTACGTGCGGGTCGCCCGGGCGCGGGGGCTGGCCGCCCGGGTGCTGCCGTACGCGGTCACCGGCGTCGCGGGGGCCGTCCTGTACACCGTCGCGGGGCTGCTGGTGCGCCAGTACCTGCTCAGCCACCCGGTGCCGACCCACCCGCTTCCGTACTGGGCGCTTCTGCTGGACCGCCTGGTCGCACCGTGGGGCACGATCGGGGTGGCGCTGCTGGTGCTGGCCTGGCTGGAGCGCCACGTCGCGCTGCTGGCGTTCACCCTCGGATATCTGGCGGTGGTGCTGGTGCCGATCAACTTCGGCTGGGGTCCCGACTGGGGATACTCGCTGCAGCAACAGGCCATCAACGGCACCGTGCTGCTGCTGGGCGCGATCGGCTTCGCGCTGGCCCGCCGGCGGGACCGGTGACCGCCGAGGACGGGGCCCCGGACCCGCACGAGCACCCGGTCAACGGCCTGGACGACGTGGTGCACCAGCGGGTCCGCCTGGGCATTCTCGCCATCACGCACGAGGCCCGCCGAGTCGAGTTCGGCTACCTGCGCACCCATCTGCAGTTGACCGCCGGCAACCTCTCCCAGCACCTCGGCGTGCTGGAGACGGCCCGCCTGATCGAGATCGAGAAGGGGTACGCCGGAAAGCGCGGCCGGACCTGGATCACGCTCACCGCCGCCGGCGACACCGCGCTCGCCGACGAGATCGCGCGGCTGAAGCTGCTCATCGCGCGGGTCGAGACCACCGACACCTCGGAGGACCGATGACCACCGCAGTGACCCGCCGACACCTGCTCACAGCCCACCGGGGTCGCCGTGCCGTTCGGCGGCACCGGCCGCGGGTGGGCGGCCCCGACGCCGGCCGCGCCCGGCCGGCTTACGCTGCCCACACCCACCGAGCCGCACCGTGTCGCTGCACCTCGTCGACAGGTCCCGCCCGGATCTCCCCCGGCCGTGATCCTCACCGGCGGCAACCGCAACGACGTCACCAACTCGTCGCGGCTGCGGCCTCGGCACACTGCGCTGGGTCAGCGCACGTCCAACCCACAGCCGCCGCAGACGCCGAGACGAGTCGACCAGGCAAACGACACCATTTGATCGGGTGCACGGATCTGCCGCAATCCGGTGCAGGCGCGACCGACCTGGCAGTAACGGGGTGTAGTCGGCGAAACGGTCTCTCGTGCGACATGGTGACTTGGCAGCCGAAGCGGCTCCGATTTGATCGCCGCAGGCTCGATGAACTGCGCGATCGCGGTCAACCGCTGGATGCCGTCCACCATGGCCCATGCTTCGTCGTCGCCCTCCGCTGCGTAGAAGGTGGGCAGCGCAAGTCGACCGTGATGTTGCGGGTTAACATGTCGATCCGCCTCGGCCCCTGTCGCTGTCGCAAGCAGACGCTACGGTCACTCCCATGTCTGGGGAGAGCGTGCTCGCCGTACCCGATGAGCGGGTGATCCGCGACGAGCTGCAACGGTTGGTCCTGGCCGACCTACACGGGCCGCTCGGCGGGCCGGCCGAGGAGTTTCCCACCAGGGAAAACCCGCTCGACCGCTACATTCTCGGGCGGCTGGCGCCCAACGGCGAGTCCATCGATCCGGCCACTCAGGACGCAGGCGCCGACGCCACCGTCTCCGACCCGATGGAGGGAAGTGCTGAGCCGAGCGCGCCGAGCGTGCCGAGCCTGGCCCCGTCCGCGCTCGGCTTCACCGCGGCCGTGCCGGTGTCGGTCACCGAGCTGCGCGTGACCGCCGCCTGGGGCAGCTACGAGACCGCCGCCGCCGACCGGGAGGGGCCCGCCGGGGGGCGGGTCTGGCGACGGCACCAGCGCGGGCGCGCGGTCACCGTGGCCCTGCGCGAGGGGCTGATCGCGCCACGGTCGGTCGACCCGGCGCAGCCCACGGTCGTCGTACGCGGTCGGGCGCGTCGCCTGGACGGGGTCTGGCTGGTCTCGCTCTTCCTGGAGAACCGGGAGCGCAGCTCGTCGACGCGGGAGCCGGCCCGGTGGATCTTTCAGGTGGAGCTGAGCGCGACCGGCCCCGAGCAGGGTGTGCCCGTCTTCGTGCCCCGGCCCGAGCAGGTCGCCGGGGGCGACGCCGCCGACCAGGCGGAACGCCTCCGGCTGGCGATGGCCTACCGGTTCCAGCCGGAGTTCGCGGTGGGGCACGGCACCGCCGTGTACGCCGAGCCGGCCCAGTCCGACCCCCTGCGGGCCGTCACGGTCGGCACCGCGACCGTCCCCGCGCACGAGCTGCCCTTCACCGGCGTGCCCGACAGCGAGCAGGACGCGGACCTGCCCGAGCTGGCCGACGTGGAGCGGGACATGAAGCGGCTCGCCGAACTGGCGGAGGCGGGCCCGGTCGAGGCGCTGACCGGGGCGTTGCGGCCCCTGGTCACCGGCTACCGGGCGTGGATCGACCGGAACGAGGCGACGGCCGGCGACCCGGCGCGGCGGCTCGACGCGTACCCGTTGCAGGTGCGGGACGCGATGCGCGAGGCCCGGGAGGCGGCCGACCGGATCGAGGCCGGCATCACGCTGCTCGCCGCCGACCCGAAGGCCCGCGCGGCGTTCGGCTTCGCCAACCGGGCGATGTACCTGCAACGTGTGCACACCGTGGCCGCCGCCCGGCGGCGGAAGCAGCCGAACACCCCGCTGGAGCAGGCGGTCGCCGCCGCCGACCAGCCGGCCCATCACCGGTGGCGTCCGTTCCAGCTCGCCTTCGTCCTGATCAACCTGCCGGCGCTCGCCGACCCCCGGCACCCGGAGCGGGGCGACGACGTCAACCGCGCCGTCACCGACCTGCTCTGGTTCCCCACCGGTGGCGGCAAGACCGAGGCGTACCTGGGCCTCACCGCCTTCACCATCGCCGTACGCCGCCGCCAACCCGACTACCCCGGCTTGACCGGCGGCGACGGGCTCGCCGTGCTGATGCGGTACACCCTGCGCCTGCTCACCATTCAGCAGTTCGAAAGGGCCGCCACCCTGATCTGCGCGGCGGAGACCCTGCGCCGCGCCGACCCGCACACCTGGGGCGGAACGCCGATCCGGATCGGGCTGTGGGTCGGCGGCCGGGTCACCCCCAACCGCACCCAGGACGCGAAGGACTGGCTGGACGAACGGCGGCGGGGCCGCTCCAACCGGGGAGTCGGCTCACCGCACCAGCTCACCACCTGCCCGTGGTGCGGCACCAGAATCGAACCCGGCCGGGACATCGTGGTGGAGCCCGACCACTGGCGCACCCTCGTGCGCTGCTCCGACGTGGAGTGCCCGTTCAGCGCGGTGGGCGGCTACCTGCTGCCGGTCGACGAGCAGGGGCTGCCGGTGCTGCTGGTCGACGAGTAGATCTACCGCCAGCCGCCGGCGCTGCTGATCGCCACCGTCGACAAGTTCGCCCAGTTGCCGTGGAAGGGTGAGACCGCCGCCCTCTTCGGCCGGGTCGGCAAACGCTGCGAGCAGCACGGTTATCTCACCGAGGATCTCGAATCGACCGACTGGGAGCGCCGGCGGCACCGGCCGGGCAACCGGGTGGTCGCCTGCGATCCGCTGCGCCCGCCGGACCTCATCATCCAGGACGAGCTGCACCTGATCTCCGGGCCGCTCGGCTCGCTGGTCGGGCTCTACGAGACCGCGGTGGACCGGCTGGCCAGTTGGCAGCCGGCGCACGGGCACTGGTCACGGCCGAAGGTGATCGCCTCGACGGCCACCGTGCGCCGGGCCCAGCAGCAGATCGGGGCGCTGTTCAACCGGCGTACCCGGGTCTTTCCGCCGCCGGGGCTGGACGCCGCCGACAGCTTCTTCGCCCGCCAACGCACGGCCGAGGAACATCCGGGCCGCCGGTATGTCGGCATCTGCGCGCACGGCAACCGCATCCGGTCGACCCTGATCCGGGTGTACGTCTCGGTGCTCGGCGCGGCGCAGAAGCTCCACGAGACGTACGGCCGCAACCGGGTCACCGATCCGTACATGACGCTGGTCGGCTACTTCAACAGCCTGCGCGACCTGGGCGGCATGCGCCGGGTCGTCGAGGACGACGTCTCCACCCGCCTCATCCGCGCCGACGAGCGCGGGCTCGCCCGACGGTACGACCCGCACCTGGAGGAGTTGACCTCCCGGATGCCGTCGGACGCCATCCGGCCGCTGCTGGACCGGCTGGCGGTGCCCTTCACCGGCACCCGGGCCAAGAACGGGCCCCGGCCGATCGACGTGCTCCTGGCCACCAGCATGATCTCCGTCGGCGTCGACATCGACCGGCTCGGCGTGATGGTGGTGGCCAACCAGCCGAAGTCCGCCGCCGAATACATCCAGGCGACGTCCCGGGTCGGGCGGCAGGCGCCGGGGCTGGTGTTCAACGTCTACAACTGGGCCCGGCCGCGCGACCTGTCGCACTACGAGCGGTTCGACCACTTCCACGCCACCGTCTACCGGCAGGTCGAGGCCCTGTCGGTGACCCCGTTCGCCGAACGGGCCATCGACCGGGGGTTGACCGGGGTGCTGGTGGCGCTGGTCCGCGACCTGGAGGGCACCTACAACGGCAACCTCCGGGCCCGCGAGTTCGACCGGCACGGCCAGCTCGCCGACCACGTCGTACGGTTCCTCAAGCGCCGCAGCGAGGTGGCCGCCGACAACACGGTCCGCCAGCGGGTCGAGGAGGAGCTGGAGGCCCGCCTCGACGTGTGGGCGCGGGAACGGGCCCGGCCCGCCCGCCGGCTGGCCTACGACAAGCCGTACCACAGCGACGACGTCGCCGGTCTGCTCCACCGCCCCGAGGAGGGCCGGTGGGAGCAGACAACCTGCCCCACCTCGCTGCGGGACGTGGAGCCCGCCATCCAGCTTCAACTGCAACTCGGCGGCGTCGGCGACGAACCGCCACCGTTCGTGCCGCCCGTCCGGTCCGGTCCGGCGGTGACCTCATGACCGGGCCGCAGCAGCGCGGCAGCCTGCGCGTCGGCGCGCTGCGCCCCAACCAGCTCCTGCACACCTACGGCGTCGGGTCGGTCGCCGACCTGCCCAGCCTCTCAGTGCTGGTCCTCGGGCTGGCGCACTGGGATCTCACCCATTCGACCCCGGTCGTGGAGGACCGGCTGTTGGCGACGATCCGGCACCGGCTCGGCGACCAGGTGGAGAGTCTGCGGCTGCCGCCGCACCTGCCGGAAACCTCGGATCTCTTCGCCGACTGGACCCGGGTGGGCGTGCCGGTGACGCTCTTCCCCACCTGGCTGCGCTGCTCCGACACCCGGTGCAACCGGCTGGCCCCGGCGGACTCCGGTCTGTTCGACCTGCTCTCCTCGCCTTTCCAGCCGGACCGGGCCCGCTACGTGCACGGCTGCCGGGGCAACGGCAACTCCCGCCCCACCGCCGTGCCGGCCCGTTTCGTGCTGGCCTGCGACAACGGCCACCTGGACGACTTTCCCTGGTCGTACGTCGCGCACGGGGGCGCGGAGCCGGGTGCCGGTCATTCGCTCACGCTCGCCGAACGCGGCAGCACCGGTGAGGCGGCCAACATCTTCATCACCTGCGAGTGCGGGGCGGCCCGGCCGATGTCCGTGGCGCTCGGCCTGCTCGCCGAGAAGACCCTGCCTGCCTGCCGGGGGCGCCATCCCCACCTCGGCACCTACGAGCCCTGTGACGCCGCCACCCGGACCCTCGCCCTCGGCGCCACCAACAGTTGGTTTCCCATGCAGCTACGGGTGTTCAGCATCCCCCGGGCCGAGCAGCCGGTCGACCAGGCGGTCGCCGACCTGTGGTCGGCGCTGCAGGTGCTCGCCGGGCTGGACGCCGCCACCGCCAAGCAGATCATGCCGACCCAGAGTTGCTGGCCCGAGCTGAAACCCTACGGCGTCGACCGGGTCTGGGCCGCCGTCCAGCGCCGCGCCAACGCCGGGCCCGACGACACCGGCGACGACAACACCGATCTGCGTACGCCCGAGTGGCGCGCCTTCACCTCCGGCAGACCCACCGAGCTGCCCGACTTCACTACCCGCCCGGAGCCGGTGCCGGCCCCGCACCGGGAATGGCTACAGGATGTGGTCCTCGCGCCCCGGCTGCGCGAGGTCACCGCGCTCTACGGCTTCACCCGGATCGACTCCCCCGAGTGGGACGTGCTGCACACCCCCGACCGGCGGCGGGCCCCACTGACCGTCGGCCGGCCGACCTGGCTGCCCTGCGCCGAGATGCGCGGGGAGGGAATCTTCCTGCGTCTCGCCGAGGAGCGCGTCACCGAGTGGGAACACCGGCCGCGGGTCAAGCAGCGCGAACAGCTCCTGGCCAGCGCCCACGACCGCTGGCGACGCCAGCGCGGGCTGGACCCCACGCCGTACCCCGGCCCCCGGTACGTCCTGCTGCACACCCTCGCCCACGTGCTGATCCGCGAACTGGCCCTGGAATGCGGATACAGCGCCGCCGGCATCGGGGAACGCGTCTACGCCTGGTCCGGCGAGCATCCCGCCGCCGGGGTGCTGCTCTACACCTCGGCACCCGACAGCGAGGGCACCCTCGGCGGGCTGGTCTCCCTCGGACGGGCAGACCGGCTGGGATCGCTCGTCGAGCGGGCCCTGGAAGCCGCCCGGCTGTGCAGCTCGGACCCGCTCTGCGCGGAACACGACCCGACCGTGCACGCCCGCCTGTCGGGCGCGGCCTGCCACGCCTGCCTCTTCGCCGCCGAAACCTCCTGCGAGCGGGGCAACCACTACCTGGACCGGGCACTGCTGGTCGACACCCTGACCGATCCCGGCTCCGGATTCTTCGCCCCATGAGCCACGAGCGGTTCGCGGCGGTGATCGCGGACATCGCCACCACACTTCCCGCTGATCACGTCGCGGCCTGGGCGAGCGTGCTCATGCGGGTCGACGGGCCCGTCGACCGCACGGCCACGGTCGACCTGATCGACGCCCGGCCGGGGTTCTCGGTCGCCGCCCACGCCGAACGGCTGATCGGAAGCTGGCAGACCCAGGCACCCGACCTACCGGGCGCAGCGGTCGCCCTCGCGCTACGCAGCGCCGCCGGCCTGCACCAACGCGTCGCCGCCCAGCGGACCGAGCTGGCCGTCAGCGGGCCAACCACCGCGTCCGTGCCGGTACGACTCACCAGTTCCGTGGTCGTGGGGATCATCCGCGCGGCCCGGGGCAGCCTGCTCGTGGCCAGCTTCGCCGCCTTCGGGGTGGCCGAGGTCGTCGCCGAACTGCGCGCCGCCGCCGGTCGGGGCGTACACATCGATTTGATTCTGGAAAGCTCGGCGGCGGACGGCGGTGCCCTACGTGGATCGGTCGGGGCCGCGGCCACCTTCGCTGATCTCCGCGGCCGGGCGACCTTCTGGCACTGGCCCGCCGCGCGACGGGGCACCGGCGGCAGCTCACCCGCCGCGTTGCACGCGAAGTTCATCGCCGCCGACGGCGAGGTGGCGCTGATCAGCAGCGCCAACCTCACCGATCGGGCACTCTCCCACAACATCGAGGTCGGTGTGGTGCTTCACGACCCGGCGGTGGTGCACCGGCTCGTCGCACACTTCCGAGCCCTTTCCGACCCTCGAACCGGGCCGCTGGAGCGACTGGATTGAGCTGAACCTCGGCTGCGAGGCCGCGCCTCGCCTGACCTTAGAGTCGCCCCGCAGCTGCCGGAACGGGAGGACGGACTGATCGACCCGACCCTGGAGATGCGCCGCCTGGCGGGCCGTACTCCTGGCGGGCGTCTACCTTCTCGTCGTGTTCGGTGCAGCGGTGGCCACCGCGACCGGCGACGGCGTCCGCTGGTGGGCTGGCTGCTGCTCCCCTGCCGGCGTTCTCGTTCATCCTTGGGCACGCCTCGACGGGCGATGCCCCTGGACGTCTACGCGGACCTGTTCGCACTTCCAGCAGAGGTCATCCCCTCGCGAACGGCAGCTGCTGACGCGTCCAGCTCGGCGCGCTCCCGGCGCCGCCAGTCCGCGTCGATACGGAAAGTGTCACCGGCGAAGCGCGGAAACATGTGCAGGTGCACATGGAAGATCTCCTGGAACGCAGCTTCTCCGAAGTACGGAATGTAGCCACGAGGTGGGGCGGGCGGGACTCGAACCCGCGACCGAGGGATTATGAGACCAAACTGCCCGCCCCGCCGGCCTGGGCATCTAGCGGTCTAGCAGCGGAAATACCTCTCGACGTCTCCCACCACTCCCCCGCCGTCCGCCAGCCTCTTGCGGACCAGATGCGGACTGCTGGCAATGGAAGCGTCATCTACGATTTGGCGATGAACACGGGGGAGGACGTGGGGGACCTTGGCTCGCTGTTGTGCTGTCTACTCGTGGGTCTCCTCATGGTCGCCGGTTCGGTCGGTTCGGTCTGGTGGGCGATCGTTGATCGACGGCGAAGAGAACGGCATTAAGGCCACGTCCGCAGACGCGACTTCCCCCGCCACCTAGCCATCCCGTCTGCCGCCGGCCCACACACCGTGGAGCGGGCCAGGGCCAGGGCGCCAAGGTGGAGCGCCCTACCGGACGAACGACCTTGGCACCCTGGCCCCTGGTCTGCTCGGCTCTGCCTGGGTCGGCGGCTGGCGGGATGGCATCCCACCACCCACAAACCGGAACCGTTCGGCAACTCCATCTCGGAGTCGTCTGGCCCCCGCCGGAGGCATGCCCTTCAATGGCCGGCGCGCCGGCCGATGCTGGCCGCTCTTCGGGTACGGCGGGTGGATCTCGCGCGGCGTCGGCTGCTGGTGGCGGAGTCGGTGACGGAGGTCAACGGGCGGGCGGTGTTCGGTACGCCGAAGACGCACCACCGCCGGTCGGTGCCGCTCCCCCGGTTCCTGGTCGAGCCGATGGCCACGCAGATCGCCGGCCGGGCCGGTGACGAGCTGGTGTTCACGTCCCCTGGCGGCGAGGTGCTGCGGAACAACAACTTCCGGCGGCGGGTCTTCGACCGGGCTGCGGCGTCGGTCGGTCTCGCCGGTCTCACCCCGCACGAGCTGCGGCACACTGCGGCGAGTCTCGCTGTGGCCGAGGGCGCCAACGTGAAGGCGGTTCAGCGGATGCTCGGGCACGCCTCGGCGGCGATGACCCTGGACGTCTACGCGGACCTGTTTGAGGACGACTTGGACCAGGTGGCGGACCGCCTCGACCGGGCGGCGGCTCGTGCTGCTGCGGACTCAGTGCGGACTGATGGCGTCGGTCCCGATCTTGATGCCGTTCGCCCGGGTCGTCGGCACCATGCCTGAGCAGGGGTTTGCGAGGTGGGGCGGGCGGGACTCGAACCCGCGACCGAGGGATTATGAGTCCCCTGCTCTAACCTGCTGAGCTACCGCCCCGCTACCGCGCCGGATCTTATCCCGCCCGGTCGATCACCGGCCACCACCAAACTCAGCGTTGTCGCTGCCGTCCAGCACGGTGGGCAACGCGAGGATAACAGCGAGCAGTCTCCCTGCCGCGCCCAAGTCCCCGGCCTACCGGCCGGATCAGGGCTCGGCTCGACATGGAAGCTGGTCATGAGGCGGGTGTGGCCCTCCCGTCCAGCTCGGACGGACCGCACTGCCCGCAGCGGAGCGCGGCGAGGATCACACCGGCGGTCCGCCAGCCGCTGGCGAGCGCGCCCTGGATGGAGGGACTGTCCCGGTGGTCGCCGGCCACGAACAGCCCGTCGCCGAGCGCGACCGGTTTGCGCAGCCGGCCCTGCGGTGGCGGCGCGGCGGGCAGTGCCGCCGGCACGCTGACGGTGGTCAGGTGCGTCCAGTCACCACCACTGTGTTGGCGATCAGTTCCCGCCGCTCGCCGTCGAGCAGCAGGATCGGCTCGTCCAGCGGCGGGCGGTCCGTGCTGTGGTAGTAGGTCGTGTAGCTGTGCATGCGTACGGGATGCAGTTGGGGCAGCAGCCGGGCCGCCGCCGGCGGGTCCGTGGCGACTAGGACGGCACGGCAGCCGACCTCCTCCCCTGCCCGGGTGCGGACCCGGCCCGGCGTGACCTCGACGACCGGGGTGTTCAGCTCGATCAGCTCGGCGGGCAGCGGGTCGGCGACGGCCCGGGGCAGCGCGGCCATCCCCCGGGCGGGCAGGCCGATCCGGCCCCGGGCGAACGCGCGCAGGATCACGGCCAGCACGTGGCTGGAGGTCTCCAGCTCCCGGTCGATGAAGACGCCGGAGAGGAACGGCCGGAGCAGTTCCTCGATGATCGCGTCGGAAAGGCCGGCCCGGCGCAGCGCGGCCTCGGTGCTGGTTTCCGGCGCGTCGAGCAGCCGTCCGACCGGCAGGGTGGCGCAGCCGGCGGCGAGCGCGGCGAGGCGTACCCGGTCGAGCAGCGACCCGACGCCGGCGGTGACGGTGGCGGGCGCGTCGGCGGGGTTGCGCAGCGGGTTGACCAGCCGGTGCAGCCGGTCGCCGCGGCGGACCAGCACTCCCGGGGTGAACCAGCCCAGGTCGAGGGTGGTCAGGTCGAGCAGCCCGCCGAGCCGCGGGTACGCGGTGTTGAGCACCTGGAAGCCGCGGTCCAGCAGGTAGCCGTCGACCTGGTCGGTGGCGACCCGGCCGCCGAGCCGGTCGGCGGCCTCCAGCAGCCGCCAGGGTACGCCGGCGCGGTGCAGCCGGCGGGCGGCGGCGGGCCCGGCCAGGCCGCCGCCGACGATGACGACCTCGGTGTCAGCGGCCACGCTCCACCCCCGCGCCGGTCCGGTCGCCGTCGCGGACGGCGCGGGACAGTCGGCTCGGCCACCAGATGACCGGCCCGAGGTCGTACGCGAGCGCGGGCACCAGCAGCGACCGGACGACGATGGTGTCGAGCAGTACCCCGACGGCGACCGCCACGCCCAGCTCGACCAGCACCACCAGCGGCAGCACGGCGAGCGCGGAGAAGGTGGCGGCGAGCACGACGCCGGCGGAGGTGATCACGCCGCCGGTGACGGCGAGACCGGCGAGCACCCCGGCCCGGGTGCCCCGCCGGACCGACTCCTCACGGACCCGGCTCATTAGGAAGATGTTGTAGTCGATGCCGAGGGCGACCAGGAAGACGAACGCGAAGAGCGGGAACGACTGGTCGACGCCGGGATAGTCGAGGAGATACCGGAAGATCACCGCGCAGAGGCCGAGCGTGGCCAGGAACGACAGCACCACGGTGGCGATCAGCAGGATCGGGGCGACCAGGGCGCGGAGCAACAGCGCCAGGACGATCACGATGACCAGCAGCACCACCGGGATGATGACGTTACGGTCCCGAGCGGCGGCGTCGGCGGTGTCCACGTCGACGGCGGTGAAGCCACCCACCACGGCATCGGCGCCGGGCACCTTGTGCACCGCCTCGCGCAGGTTGCGGACGGTCTGTTCGGCGGCGTGGCTGTCCGGCGGGTCGGTGAGGGTGGCCTCCAGCTGCACCCGTCCGTCGACCACCAGCGGCTGCGCGTTCGGCTGGGTCGGCCCGCCCGGTCCCGCTGCGGTGACCGGGCGGACGGAGGAGACCCCCGGTACGCCCTGGGCGACCTGGGCGACCTGCCGGGCGGTGGCCTGTTTCGTGAAGATCGTGGCCGGGCTGCCGGTGCCGGCCGGATAGTGCTGGGCGATCACCTGCTGCCCGGCGGTCGAGTCGGTGGGTTTGGTGAACATCTGCGACTGGCCGAGGGCGGTGATGCCGAGCTGGGTGAGCCCGAGGGTGAGCACGGCCAGCAGCACGGCGGTGACCAGCCAGACGGCTCGCGACCGCCGGGCGACGAAGCCGGCGATCCGGCCCCAGACGCCGTGCTCGGCCTGCGGGTCCGCGTGGTCGAAGCGGGGCCGCCGCGGCCAGAACGCCCACCGTCCGCCGAGCAGCAGCAGCGCGGGGAGGAAGGTGAGCATCACCAGCAGGGTGGCGGCGATGCCGACGGCGGCGACCGGGCCGAGCGACCGGTTGGAGTTGAGGCTGGACAGCAGCAGGCAGAGCAGGCTCGCGATCACGGTGGTGCCGGAGGCGATGATCGCTGCGGCGGCGCCCTTCCAGGCGGCCTTCAGCGCGTCCCAGGGTCGGTCGTGCCGGTGCAGTTCCTCGCGGTGGCGGGCGATCAGCAGCAGCGCGTAGTCGGTGCCGGCGCCGAAGACGAGCACGGTGAGGATGCCCTGTGCCTGCCCGTTGAGCTTGATGATGCCGTTGTCGGCCAGGTGGTAGACGAAGAGCGCGGCCAGCGCGTACGACATGCCGGCGGCGAGCAGCGGAAAGATCCAGAGCACCGGGCTGCGGTAGACGACCAACAGGATCACCAGCACCACGATCAGGGTGACCAGCAGCAGCGGCCCGTCGATGGCGGTGAAGACCTCGATCAGGTCGCCGAGCAGTCCGGCGGGCCCGGCCACGTCCACGGTGAGCCCGTTCCGGTCCGCGCCGGCGACGTCGCGCAGTTGGGTGACGGCCTGTCGGATCTGTTCGCCCTTGGTGCTGGCGATGGGGACAATCACCTCCACGGCCTGACCGTCCTGGCTGACGATCGGCGGCGGCAGCGGCGTGACCACCCCGGGCACCTGGGCGAACCGGGCAGCGTCGGCCTGGACGCGCTGCTGGTCGGCCGGGGTGATGCCCGAGGTGCGCTCGTAGACGACGATGGCCGGGGTGGTCTGTCTCGGCGCGAAGCCGGTGGAGAGGTCCTGTGCCCGGGTCGCCTCGGCGTTCGCCGGTAGGAAGGCGGAGTTGTCGTTGGTGGCGACGTTTCCGAGTTTGCCCGCGTACGGGCCGGCGATTGCGCCGACGGCCAGCCAGCCCAGCACGACCGCCACCGCGACCAGCGTCGCCGTCCGGCGGCTCGGTCCCCCGGCCATCTCCACCCATCCTCGGCCCGATGCCCCAGCCGGCCCAGCGGAGATCTGAGCCGGCATCGCTCATCCTGCCGGGCAGAACGGCATCAGGGTGGAGAAAACGGGCGCTACGCCGGGAAGGGGTCACCCGGGTCGGACCGAACAAGAAACGCCCGCTGGCCTGGGCCGACGGGCGTTGTGTTGGAGTGAAGCTCCCCCGATTGGACTCGAACCAATAACCTGCCGGTTAACAGCCGGCTGCTCTGCCAATTGAGCTACAGGGGACCGTGCACCGCCTGGCTGCCGGATCTCTCCGCGCCGTGCGACGCCACAAGAATACAGGACTCCGGGGGGTGGCGCGCCAGGGGGTTACCCGCCGATTGCGGCGCTGGGTCCCTGCCGCCGCATACGCCCGACTTCACTCACAAATCGGGCAAATCGCAATCTCCGCCCAGGAAGGCATGAGCGGAGAGCAAGATGGGTAGTTAGCCGCTGACAGAGGACCCAGGCGCGAGATGGTCGCTTCCCGCCGGGCAGACCCCGGCCGGAAACGGCGGCGCGTCAGGTACGGAAGGAGCCGCCATGCGCGGAAAGATCATGTTTCTTGGCGGGCTGGCTGCGGGATTCGTCCTGGGCGCCCGTGCCGGTCGGGAAAAGTACGAGGAGCTGATGGTCCGGGGCCGCAAAGTGCTCGACCACCCGACCGTCCAGGAGGCGGCGGGTGTCGCGCAGGCCCAGGCGAACCGGCTGTATGCCGAAGGCAAGGACAAGCTGGGCCAGACCAAGCTCGGCGAGAAGCTCGGCAGCGGCAACGGCAGCAGGCAGGGAATGACCCCGGCCGACGAGCCGTTCGCCGGCACGCCGGCCAGCGCCGGCGCCAAGTCCGGTTCGAGCGGCTCGAGCACCAAGGCGTCCGGCACGGGCAGAGTTTCCTGAGGTCATCGGGGAGCGGGCCGGTCACCGTAGAGGCGACCGGCCCGCTCTCGTCCGGGTGTTGGTAAGAACCGCGACACCAGGGGCCAAAGATGATCTAGATGTGAGGGCTGCCGGGGCGCTGTGGGCATCTGAATGACCTCCGGCTATGGAACGGCCTTCTTGGGGACCTGGTTGAGCACTGGACGCTGGTCGGTGCCGAGCAGGATCTGTCCGCGGCGAATGGTGGAGTTCGTCGCGCGGCAGTTGGGTGTGGATGCCGGTTCGCTGGGCGTCTACGAGTGGGCGGGGCGCACGATCGAGCGCCATCGAGCGGAGATTCGGGCGCATCTGGGGTTCCGGCCGTCGCACCTGCGCGAGCACGGCGTCGAGGTGACGCTGACACTGCTGGCGACGTTGGGGTGCACCGCCCGGTGCTGGAAGCCCTGCACCTGGTCCGCCGGTACCGGTCGCAGACGGATCTGACGTACCTTCGCGCCGTCGGTGAAGTGGTAGGTCGGCCCCGCGACCGACACGAAGCCGGCCGGCGCCGGCGTGGCCACCACCGGAGCGTTCCCTGACGGTGCAGCCGAAGCTCCCCGAGGATGCGTTCGCGTTGCTCGGCGTACTCACTGTCGCTGATCAGTCCGTCGCGGTAGGCCACGGCGAGCTGGCCTCCTGGTGGTAGACAGCAAGAAAACTAACGACAACGCTGGTCAGAGCAGGTACCGCGCGGGACAGCGGTGCTGCTCGTGCCGAGAGCCGGTTCACGAGCGTTGCCGTTGATTTCGGGCTGGAAGCTACGGCCGGGCCGGTAGTGCGGCCGGGCACCCTTCACCCACGACGAACCTGCCGGCTGACCCGGGCATGGTGACGGCCCGGGAGCCAGTGCCGCCGCGCCGTCACCGCCGGTCTCGACCAGGACGGACCGGGACCGACCTCGCTGACGCGGTCCGCTCGTCCGGGCTGACCTCGGCCGAGTGGGAAATCGCACACTTCTATATAGAAATAGACAGGGATTTGGATTGCTGAGAGTATCGGGGCGCTAGCTCATGACTACGGGGGCCATGGGTGTAGCGAGATTCTGCCTGCCCCCGAACAGGAGGCGGCATGAAGCGCATCTTCCTCTCGCCCGGCCGAATGCTGATAGCGGCCGTGGCGGCGTTCGCTCTCGTCCTCGGGCTCGGCGCTACCAGCGCGAGCGCCGACGACGGGCTTTCCCCGTTCAACAAATCGATCCTCGTGCCCGACTACACGGAGATGCTGTGGTCCCTCGTCGGGTCGCAGAGCGATGAGCAGATTGACAGGATCGCGAATTCCGGACACGAGGTCCAGTTGCTTCTTGACCCCAAAGCCGGCAAGATCCTGGCCGCAATCGACACCGAGAGCACGTTCACCCCGTCCGCGCTCACCCGCCTCGGCCCGGGGTGCTCTACAGACAGTCTCTGCATGCTGAACAGCGTCCCGAACGGCTATATCGGTACTGGATCCCTGTACGGCACCTGGTCGAACGTGTACAAATACATGACCGGCGACAGGATTGGCACTTTTCAGTTCAACGGTCTCAACTGGACGCACAATCCTCGCACGACCGTGAACCTCCCGGACCCGGAGAAGATCGTCTACATCGCTCGACAGTAAACACCCTTTGACGAGCGGAACGTGGCAGGGCCCGGGTCGTTCGGGCCCTGCCACGTTTCACGGTCTGTCGGCTGCAGTCTGCCGTGGCGATCTCCTCCAAGGCTCCCGCATGCGCAAGGAGGCTCCCGTGTCAGAGCGAGCTAAGGAGTGCCGCACCGCACCGAAATAATACGGCCGGACTGAGAATCGATGGTGAGCTCGACGCTCGGCCACAAGGTTGTGGGAGTCGCCGTGTTGTCTGCTGAAACCGTAGGAGGCCCGCAAACCGACCTCGTATCAACCCGCAAGGGTCGTTCCGCCGGCTCGCCGGTGAGAAAGCCAAGGCCTAGCATCACGCTGGCGGCAATGACAAACCGAGGTTGCGGGCGCCGCAGAGGCGGCGAGCTGCGCGGTGGCGCATCCAGATCAATAACTGGCACACGGTACCTTAGCGCCCGGACCAGCCCAAGGACCATCTTCCAGGTCCGACCCGCCAGAGCGGCGTGACATGAGGGCACACAAGAAGCTGTCGGGGCTGAGAAGGCACTCCGGATACGCGGTGCTGTGCGTTGACGGGTGCTACGCCCCGGCTCTGGAAGACCCTGTCGGCCCATCGCGTCGGTTGGGTCGTGGATCGACCCGCCGAGGTTGAGTTTCACCTCGCGGACGGTCAGCTCCTTGGCAATGTCGTGCGCGTCGGAGACCGAGCGGGCGAGCCGGTCCAGCACCAGCAACCCCGAACGGACCGTGAAGATCAATTATTTGGCCCCTGGTGACGCCGTTCTTACCAGCACCGCTCGTCGGGACACCCCCCTCGCGGGCACGCGCCGATGACGGCGATGTGGCACATTTCGAGAGGAGGTGGTCGCGATGACGATGATCGGACCGGAAAACGCGGACCAGGCGCGGCTGCTGCGACTGCTGCGCGACGGCCCTCGGTCACGGGTGGAGCTGACCGACGCTCTGGGCCTGCCCCGGGGCCGGTTCGGCACGGAGGTGGACCGGCTCGCCGCGCAGGGTCTGGTGGAGGCCGCGGGGCCGGCCGCGTCCCGGGGCGGTCGCCGCTCGTCGCTGCTCCGGATCGCCGAGCAGGTCCGATTCGGCGCGGTGATCGTCGGCGAGGGGCGGCTCGACGTCGCGCTCACCGACGGGGAGTTGAACATCCTCGCCCGGCACACGGAGCCGGTCGACGTACGCCTCGGGCCCGAGCCGGTGGTAAGCCACGCGGTCGAGCTGCTCGCCAAGCTTCGCGCCGAGGCCGGGCTGGCCCGGTTGACCGGGGTCGGGGTGGCCCTGCCCGCGCCGGTCTCCGTCCGCGACGGCGCCCCGGTCTCCCCACCCGCCCTGCCCGGCTGGCACCAGTTCCCGGTGCGCGACACCATCGCCGCCGAGCTGGGCTGTCCGGTGCAGATCGACAACGACGCCAACGTGATGGCCCTCGGCGAGCACCACACCGGCACCGGCCGGGCGTTCGACGACTTCCTCTACGTCAAGCTGGGCAACACGGTCGGCTGCGGGCTGGTGTTCGGCGGGGCGCTCTACCGGGGCGCGACCAGCGGGGCCGGCGACATCGGGCACCTCCAGCTGACCGAGGACGGGCCGTTGTGCGTGTGCGGCAACACCGGCTGCGTCGAGGCGTACTGCGGGGACGCCGCCCTGGTGAGGGAGGCGGTGACCGCCGCACGGACCGGGCGCTCGACGGCGCTCGGCGACCGGCTGGCCGTGGCCGGCACCCTGACCATCAACGACGTGGCCGCCGCGGCGACCGGCGGCGACCCGACCGCGCAGACGCTGGTCCGAGACGCCGCCCGCCGGCTCGGCCAGGTGCTCGTCGAGCTGGTCAGCTTCGTCAACCCGGCCATCGTGATCATCGGCGGCACGCCCGCCGGCATCGGTCCGGTCCTGCTCGCCGAGATCCGTGGCATGGTCTACCGGCGTTCCACGCCGCTGGCCACCGGGGCCATGCCGATCGTGCTCTCCGACCTGGGCGACCGGGCCGCCCTCGTCGGCGCCGCCCGCCTGATCAGCGACCAGGTCTTCGGGGCCCGCTGAGCGCCGCCGACTCACCCGGCACCCGGTCGCACAGGAAAGGGTGCGGAATATCACTCCTATGGCTATGCTCACCGGACTTTCCCAGGGCTCACCGGGGTCGATCCATCCGGTGAGCCCTGGCTGGCCAATAGGAGGACATCGTGGTCTCCCGCAAAGCCTGGCAGCGCGGCGTGGTGGCAACCGCGACCGCGGTGCTGGTCGGCGTCGCCACCGCGACGCCGGCAGCGCACGCCGAGCCCAACAACAACAACTCGAAGAAGTTGCGGGCGGCGGTCACCGCCGACGGCATCATCAAGCACCTCAAGGCCCTGCAGCGAATCGCCGACGAGAACGGTGGTACGCGGGTGGCCGGCTCGGCCGGCTACAACCGCTCGGTCGACTATGCCGAAGGCGTGCTCCGCGCGGCCGGCTTCTCGGTGAGCCGGCAGCCGTTCCAATACCAGACGTTCATCTCGCACGGCCCCGGCCTGCTGCAGCGGGTATCCCCGTCGCCGGCCGCCGACCTGCCGAACGCGCTGATGAGCTACTCGGGCAGCGGCGACGTTACCGCGCGGGCCTCCGTACCGACCGGCAACGCAACGGGCTGCACGGCTGCGGACTTCGGGCCCGCCACCGTCGGCACCATTGTCCTCGTCAGCCGAGGCGACTGTTCCTTCGGCGAGAAGGCAACCAACGCCGCCGCGGCGGGTGCGGCGGCCGCGATCATCTACAACAACACCACCGGTGACCTGAACGGGACGCTGGGCGACACGTTCACTCTGGACTTCGCGGCCACGGGCATCACCCAGGCGCTCGGCCAGCAGCTTGTGGCGCAGGTTCCCAGTGGCCTGACGCTGCGGGTCAAGGCCGACACCTTCCGTGGTACGGCCACCGCCGAGAACCTCATCGCCGAATCGGCCGCAGGCGACCCGAACAGTGTGGTGATGGCCGGCGCCCACCTGGACTCGGTCTCCGCCGGCCCAGGCATCAACGACAACGGCTCGGGCAGCGCCTCGCTGCTGGAGATCGCCACGCAGATGCACAAGGTCAAGCCGAAGAACAAGGTCCGCTTCGCGCTCTGGGGCGCCGAGGAGTCCGGCCTGATCGGCTCGGAGTACTACGTCGCCAACCTGTCGGCGGCGGAGCGTAAGAAGATCGCTCTCTACCTGAACTTCGACATGGTCGCCTCGCCCAACTACGTCCGGTTCGTCTACGACGGCGACAACTCGGCGTTCCCCGTCGGCACCGGTTCCGCTCGCGGGCCGGCCGGCTCGGGTGCCATCGAGCAGCTCTTCCACGACTACTTCGCCTCGCAGGGGCTGGCATCGCGGGAGACAGCGTTCTCCGGGCGTAGCGACTACGGGCCGTTCATCGCCGCGGGCGTGGACATCCCGTCCGGCGGCCTGTTCACCGGTGCCGAGGGGATCAAGACCGCGAATGAGGCGGCGGTCTTCGGTGGCACCGCGGGCATGCCGTACGACTCGTGCTACCACCAGGCCTGCGACACGATCAACAACATCAACAAGAAGGCGCTCGAGGAGATGTCGGACGCGATCGCGCACGCCGTGATCACGTACGCCTTCGACATCAGCAGCCTGCGCGCGCCGGTCCGGGGCAAGGGGCCGGGCGCCGGTGACAGCGGCGGCGGTGGCCTGCACGACCACGACCACGAGGTCGCGCAGTAACCGTCCGACCAATCGGGATCGGCAGGGCGAGAGGCGACATCGGCTGCCGGAAGCTACGAACTTGATGACGTGGACGGATCACCTACCGGTCGCCCGCGCCGACGGCGGGGGCGACCGGAGTGAATCGTTTACGTCATCAAGTTCGTAGCGACCAAAAGGGTCAGTCCCGGCTGCTGAAGGCGGCATCGAAAGCGGCGGCCGGCGCGTCGAAGGCAAGCCGGCGTACGAACTGCAGCGCCTCGGGCGCGCCGACCAGGCGGTCCATGCCGGCGTCCTCCCACTCGACGGAGATCGGGCCGTCGTAGCCGATCGCGTTCAACGCACGGAAGCAGTCCTCCCACGGCACGTCGCCGTGCCCGGTGGAGACGAAGTCCCAGCCGCGCCGCAGGTCCGCCCAGGGCAGGTGGGAAGAGAGCCGCCCGCGTCGGCCGTCGCCGGTGCGGACCTTGGCGTCCTTGCAGTCGACGTGGTAGATCCGGTCGGCGAAGTCGAAGATGAAGTTGACCGGGTCCAGCTCCTGCCAGACGAAGTGCGACGGGTCCCAGTTCAGCCCGAACGCGGGCCGGTGGCCGATCGCCTCCAGCGTGCGCTTGGTGGTCCAGTAGTCGTACGCGATCTCGCTGGGGTGCACCTCGTGCGCGAAGCGCACGCCCACCTCGTCGAAGACATCGAGGATCGGATTCCACCGGTCGGCGAAGTCCTGGTAACCGCGCTCGATCATGGCCGGCGGGACCGGCGGGAACATCGCCAGGGTGTGCCAGATCGACGAACCGGTGAAGCCGACGACCGTCTTCACCCCGAGCTTCGCCGCCGCCCGGGCGGTGTCCTTCATCTCCTCGGCGGCCCGGCGCCGGACGCCCTCCGGCTCGCCGTCGCCCCAGATCCGCGCGGGAAGGATGTCCTGGTGCCGTTCGTCGATCGGGTGGTCGCAGACCGCCTGGCCGACGAGGTGGTTGGAGATGGCAAAGACCTTCAAGTTGTGCTTGGCGAGGGTGGCCCGTTTCCGGTCCACGTACGACTCGTCGGCGAGCGCCTTGTCAACCTCGAAGTGGTCGCCCCAGCAGGCGATTTCGAGGCCGTCGTACCCCCATTCGGCGGCGAGCCGGCAGACCTCGTCGAACGGAAGATCGGCCCACTGGCCGGTGAAAAGCGTGATGGGTCGCGCCATTGTCCTTCTCCCCTGTGGTGATGATGGGGGATTCCGTCATGGACCGGGGCGAGGGCGACCGGGTGAGGGCGACCTCGACGGGCACCGGTGGGCGCGGTCGCGCCTGGGCCCAACGGGTTGCGCCTCCCGTCGGGTCACCGGCCACCTCGCGGTCGCCGCCCCCACTGTAGGCCCGCCTCGGCCGGTTAGGAAGGGCTCCGCGTCACGCGCTGCGGTCGACCGCCCGAGCCCCCAGGTCGGCCAGGGCCGACCGCGCCGGCTCGGCCAGCGGCAGCCGGTCCAGCGCCGCCAGGGCGGCGTCGGCGCGGACCCGGATCATCTGCTCCACCGACTCCCGCGCACCGGTGACCTCGATGATCCGCCGCACCTCGGCCGCGCCGCCCTGGTCCAGGTCGGGCTGGCCGACCAGCGCACGCAGCCGCGCCCGCCCGGCCGGGTCGGCCGCCTGCCGGGCCAGCGCCATCAGCACCGTCGGCTTTCCCTCGCGCAAGTCGTCCAGATCGGACTTACCGGTGAGCCGCGGGTCGCCGAAGACGCCGAGCAGGTCGTCGCGGAGCTGGAAGGCATCCCCGAGCGGGTCACCGAAGTCAGCCAGCGCCGCCACCGCGTCGGGGTCCGCTCCGGCCAGCGCGGCGCCGATCTGCACCGGGCGGGTCACCGTGTAGCGGGCGGTCTTCATCCGAACGACGGCGAGCGCGCTCGCCACCGAACCGTCGACGGCGGCGGAAAGCACGTCCAAGTACTCCCCCGCGATCACCTCGGCCCGCATCCGGGAGAAGACGGCAAGCCCGCGCCGGACCCGGGTGGGCTCCAGCCCACACTCGTGGAACATCTGCCCCGACCAGGCGGCGCAGAGGTCACCGCAGAGCAGGGCGGCGTCCCGGCCATACGTTTCCGGGTCACCACGCCAGCCGGAGCGGGCGTGCAGATCGGCGAAGATCCGGTGCATCGCCGGCTGGCCGCGCCGCCGATCGCTGTGATCGAGAATGTCGTCGTGGATCAGGGCGAACGCGTGAAACAGTTCCAGCGCCGCCGCCGCGGCCACGATCGGTGCGCCGTCGGGACCGCCGAAGCCCCGCCACCCCCAGTAGCAGAAAAGGGGGCGCACCCGCTTGCCACCAGCGAGGACGAACCGGTGCAGCACGTCATGGACGGCTCCCGCGCCGTGGTCCGACCGGCCCGGCCGCTGCCGACGCAGGAACGCGGCGAGCGCGGCGTCGAAACGGTCCCGCAGCAGAGTGGGGTCGGTCGGTGTGACGGTGGCGGTCATGGCCCCTCGCAGGCACATGCGAGGTGCGCCAGATCGATGTGGTTCCCGAGACGGCCACTATCCATGGCTGACAATATCGCACCTGCCTGTCCTACGGCTCACCCGTCCCGAGCGTGTGCAACCCGGCAGCGAACTCCCGCAGCAGCGCCCACTGCTCGGCCAGCGAGTGGGTGGGCGCGTCGAGCGGGTCCTTGAAGAAGAAGGCCAGCTCGGCGAGGGGTCCGCTGCGGCCGGCCACGTGCGCGGCGGCGGTGAGTCGGGCCAGGTCGAGCACCAGCGGGGCAGCCAGCGCGGAGTCGCAGCCGTGCCAGGTGAACTCCATCCGCATCCCGGTGCCGAGGAAGCCGGCGAACGTGACCAGGTCCCAGGCGGTCTTGAAGTCACCGAGTTCCGGCACGTAATCGATCCGGGTGGTGCCCGGCGGAACGTAGCCGAGGGTCTCGCCGAGCACCCGCTGCTTGCTGTCCACCTTGGCGGCGTTGGCGGCCGGTTCGGCGAGCGTGGCACCGTCTCCACCGCCAAGCAGGTTCACCCCGGACCAGGAGCGCACCGCCAGGTGCCGCATCGCGAACATCGGCGCGAGCACCGACTTGACCAACGTCTCCCCGGTCTTGCCGTCGTGCCCGGCGTACGGCAGTCCCTGCTCGTCGGCCAGCGCCCTCAGCGCCGGCAGTCGGGCCCCGGTCGACGGCGTGAAGTCCACGTACGGGCAGCCGGCGGTGAATGCCGCGTACGCGTACAGCGAGCTGACGGGCAGCACCGCGCCGGGGCCGGCCAGCGCGGCCCGCAGCGCGGCGAGGTCGTGGTGGGCGGGGTGCGCGGCGGCGGCCGGTTCGGTGGCGGTGACGTTGATCACCACCACCCGGTCCAGCGCGTGCCGGCGTTGGAAGTCGGTCAGGTCGCGGGCCACGGCAGCCGCCCGCTCGGCCTGGGTGCCCTCGGTCGGGGCGGGACGCAGCGCCGCCTCGACCTCGGCCAGCTCGTCGGTGAGAGCGTCCACCAGCCGGCCGGGCAGCACCCGGGCGGCGGCGAGTGCCTCTGCCCGCTTGGTGAGCGGGGTGGCGACCACGTCGTGGCCACCGAGAACCAGGGCGGCGAAGGCCGGCAGGGCCGGCCCGCGCAGGTCGGGCAGCTCGGTGACGCAGCCGGTCGGCTCGGTGAGCCCGGCCCGCAGCGCCAGTGCCCCGACGATGCTGGTGGTCGCGACCGAGCCGCGCGCTCCCATCAGCCAGACACCCGTACGCATCGTGCTCCTCGCCGTCGTCGTCGGGCCGGCCCGCCGGTGCGGCCGGGGAATCCCGGTCCGGCCGCACCGGGCGGCCGTGCTGGTCGTGCCGTACCGGACGCTCCGGTGGCACGCTTCCCGAGGTCGACCTCGTTCCCCGCCACGGGGCGCAACCGCGGCGGGCCCTCGCCGGTCGGCGCCGGGAAGCCTTCTCTGGCGGCGCCGGCGGCGCCGCGACACGGGTCAGTCGGCCAGCACGGGCTCCACCTCCGTCCAGGCGGCCCGTTCGGCCGAGCGGGTCACCGCGTCGAGTACCAACTGGACCTGCAGCGCGTCTGTGAAGGATGGGGTGGGGTCGGTGTTGGTGGTGATGGCTTCGATGAAGTCGCGCATTTGGTGGGTGAAGGTGTGTTCGTAGCCGATGGGGTGGCCGGGTGGCCACCAGGCGGACAGGTAGGGGTGGTCGGGTTCGGTGACGAGGATTCGGGTGAATCCTTGTTCCGGGCCGGGTCGGGTGGCGTCGTAGAACTCCAGCTCGTTCATCCGCTCGAAGTCGAAGGCGACTGATCCGAGCGAGCCGTTGATCTCGATGCGCAGCCCGTTCTTACGACCGGTGGCGAAGCGGGTGGCTTCGTAGGTGGCGATTGCTCCGCCGTTGAGTCGGGCGATGAAGACGGCGGCGTCGTCGACGGTGACCGGGCCCATCGTCTGGCTGTTGTCGCCGGTGTGTGCGGCCAGGCCGCTCGACTCGGCCGGCAGTGGCCGTTGTTTGACGAACGTTTCGGTCAGTGCGCTGACGCCGGTGATCAGCTGGCCGGTGACGTGTTGGGTGAGGTCGATGATGTGGGCGCCGATGTCGCCGAGGGCGCCGGAGCCGGCCTTGTCCTTTTGGAGTCGCCAGACGAGGGG